>JAEWUR010000460.1 GCA_023397045.1 Planctomycetota bacterium | reverse complement strand
GCGCAGAGCATTCCGATGGCGACGGCCTCGCCGTGCAGAAGCGTGCCATAGCCGGAGAGCGATTCGAAGGCATGGCCGAAGGTGTGCCCGAAGTTCAGCACGGCGCGCAGCCCGGACTCTTCGTGCTCGTCCTTTTCGACAACATGGGCCTTCAACTGGCAGCATCGCGAGACGACATGCGCCAACACGTCTTGTCGGCGTTCGTTCAGCGCCACGGCATGGGCTTCGAGAAAATCGAAGAGCGAGGCGTCGAGGATCACGCCGTATTTGATCACCTCGGCCAGTCCGGCGCGATATTCGTTTTCGGGCAGGGTGGCCAAGACGCCGGTGTCGATCAGCACGCCGAGCGGCTGCAAGAACGCGCCGACCATGTTTTTCGCTTCCGGCAGGTTGATGCCGACCTTGCCGCCGACCGAGCTGTCGACCTGTGCCAAGAGCGACGTCGGCACCTGGAAGAAGCGGAGTCCCCGGGCGAAGGTTGCCGCGATGAACCCGGCCAGATCGCCGACCACGCCGCCGCCGACGGCCCCGACGACGGTCTTTCGATCGGCGCCGAGTTCGAGCAGGCCTTGCCACAGCCCGACGGCCACTTCGAGCGACTTGCTCGCCTCGCCGGGCTCAACGACGATCACGTCCGATTCGATTTCCAACTCGCCGAGGCTTTCGGCGACCGTCATAGCGTAGGGTTTCTGGACGTTGCTGTCGGTGATCAGCACGGCATGCGTCACCTTCGCGCGATCGACCATGAAGCGTCCGGCCTCGGCCAGATTGCCCGAGCCGATTTCGATGTCATAGCTTCGTTCGTTCAGATTGACGCGAACGTTGTGTTTGCCCTGACTCACGTCTCGCTCCTTAATCGCTCAATGTCCGCCGACGTGACGGTGATCTTTCGGATGAAACCGACCGGGAGGCGGAGATATTCCAATTCGGCCGCCGAGCCGGGGTCGAGATGCAAGCGATCCTCGATCCGCCGACGCGCCGAATCGGCCAGCGGCGACTCGGTCAGTTCCTCGGGCCAGATCGTTTGGGTTTCGACGACCAACGCTTCACGATACGGATTAAAAGTATTCGGCATGATGAAATGATCTGGTTTCGTTCGCCTTCGGCCTAGCGGTCTGTCCAATTCAGGTTTTCGAATTGACGGATCATCGTAACCCGAAGCGTAAGCGAGGGACAGCCTCGCTTACGCTTCGGGTTACGATTCGGAGAGATCCTTTTGTTGGCAACGACGATCTAGCCCTCTCCCAAAGGGCGATGGGACTTTCTGTAGATTTTATGCTCGATCGAACGGAAACGCCACCACCTGGGCGATGCTTTTTGCTCCGGCGGCCAGCATGACGAGGCGGTCGAACCCCAACGCGACACCCACCGACGGCGGCAGGCCCGCCTGCATCGCGTCGAGCAGCCTGTTTTCCTCGGGCAGAACCGGTTTTCCATCGGCGGCTCGCTGGGCGTTCGCCTGACGATTCCTCGCCCGAAGTTCGGCCGCGTCGAGCAGTTCGTGATAGCCGTTGGCCAACTCGATGCCATCGACGTACAGCTCGAAACGCTCGGCCACCGGCGGATTGCCCGGTCGAACGCGAGCTAGCGCCGCCTGGCTCGCCGGATAGTCGTAGAGCAGAGCCGGCCGCTCGACGCCGAGGTGCGGCTGAATGCGTTCGACCATCAACAGATCGAGCCAACCGTCGCGGTCGGCGACGTCGAGGCTCGCCGGTGCTTCGACGCCGAGCGATCGGGCGGTCTCGGCCAGCGCCGCGCCATCGGCCGTGTGCGGATCGATGCCGACATAGCGTTCGAACGCCTCGCCATAGCTGATCCGTTCGGCCGGACCTCGCGGGAGCATGGCCTCGCACAAATCGCTGGTCAGGGCCATGCCTGCGTCCAAGCCATCGCCGACGCGATACCACTCGACGAGTGTGAACTCGGGGTTGTGCAGCGGGCCAAGCTCGTCGAGGCGGAACACCCGGGCGATTTGATAGATCGCCGTGCCGCCGGCGGCCAGCAGCCGCTTCATGGCGAACTCGGGCGAGGTTTGCAGCCACATCCGACGCGACGCCGCATCGACATGAAACGGATCGAGGTGCCGGTCGACCACCGTGTCGGCCGAGAGGATCGGCGTCTCGACTTCGAGAAAACCGCGTTCGTCGAAAAAGTTTCGCAGCCGGCGCAGCATGTCGGCCCGAAACCGGAGGTTGGTCCAGTCGGCGGTGGGACGAAAATCGTTTGTCTCGGCGTGCGGCGTCATGCCACCCAGTGTATGGGCAAAACCGTTCTGCCGCAACCGCCGCGGAGTCTGGCCGGAGCCCTTTCCCCGGTGTTTTCGATCCTCTATTATGGTGCGTTTCGACGGGACCGGTCGCCAAGGTTCAGGGAAATTCGAATGGAATGGGTCCAAGTCTATAATCCGTTAAACTCCGCCGTCTGGTCGCCGCTGGCGGCCGGATTGCCGATCTTCGTGTTGCTCGGATTGCTGCTGGTCGGCGTCTCGGCGCCGCGCGCGGCGCTGGCCGGCTTGGTCGCGTCGCTGACGGTCGCCATCGGCATCTTCGAAATGCCGGCCGACAGCGCGATGGCCGCGGCTGCCTATGGCGGCTGCTTCGGGCTGCTGCCGATCGGCTGGATTGTCTTGGCCGCCGTGTTTCTTTACCACCTGACGGTGCGCACCGGGCAGTTCGAGATCGTCAAACATTCGGTTTCGGCCCTGTCGCCCGACCAACGGATGCAGGCATTGTTGATCGCGTTCAGCTTCGGCACGTTCTTGGAAGGCGCGGCGGGATTCGGCACGCCGGTGGCCATCTCGGCGGCCCTGTTGATCGGGTTGGGTTTTTCGCCGCTGTATGCCGCAGGCCTCGCCCTGATCGCCAACACGTCGCCGGTCGCGTTCGGCGCGCTCGGCACGCCGATCATCACGCTGGCGAAGATTTCGGGCATTCCGGAGATGGCGCTCAGCCAGATGGCCGGACGGCAACTGACGCTGTTTTCGCTGTTGATTCCCGTTTGGTTGGTGGCCGTCATGTCGGGCTGGAAAGGCGTGAAAGGCTGTTGGCCGGCCATCCTCGTCTGCGGCGGCAGTTTTGCGACGATCCAGTTCTTCACCTCCAATTTTTACGGTCCGACGCTGGTCAACGTGTTCGGCGGAATCGGCTCACTCGTCGCATTGGCGGTTTTCTTGCGATTCTGGCAACCGAAAGAGGTCTGGCGATTCCCGGAAAATGATGAATGCAAAATGCTGAATGATGAATCACGAACGGACGAACAAAGCAACATTCATCATTCATCCTTCGACATTCCGCATTCCGCAACCCTCGCCCCCAAGACAATCATCTACGCCTGGATGCCCTGGGTGCTGCTTTCGGTGATGGTTTTCCTCTGGGGATGGCCGGCTTGGAAGGACGTGCTCAATCGCGGCGTCGGCAAAGTCACGGTTTCAGTACCCAAGCTCGATGGGGTCGTGTATCGGAACGCGCCGGTCGTTCGGGTGCCGCCGGGCAGCGATCATGCGGAACACGCCGAAAAGGCCCAATACGATTTCAACTGGCTTTCGGCCACCGGCACGGGCATTTTCTTGGCGGCCGTGCTCTCGGCGTTCTGGCTGCGCATTTCGTTCCGCGTTTTTTGGAGCGAGTTCTTTCTGACGTGAATGGCACTGATATTGTTTTAAGTCGTTACGGTGAATTGATATAGAAAGAAACGGCCTGCCTTGCGTACAAGGGTGTTGTCAAGTCACCCCAAGCAGCAAGGAGGCCGCCATGAGTGATTGTAGC
>JAEWUR010000414.1 GCA_023397045.1 Planctomycetota bacterium | reverse complement strand
ACATTGGCGTCTTTGATGGCTCAAGCGGGACCGTGACCATAAGCGGCAACGGCTCGATCTGGAATTCCGGCGGCAGCATATGGGTTGGGGAAAACGGCTCTGGAGTACTGAAAATTATCAATGGCGGTACCGGCAATATAAACGGCACGATTATCGGTGTTGAACCTGGCGCAATGGGCTCAGTTATCGTCGACGGTGCAAACTCAACCTTGACCGGTAGCAATAGCGTCAACGTTGGTTTCGTGGGTAACGGCACACTTTCAATCACTAACGGAGGTCATGTCAATAACTCAATTGGTTACGGTGCATGCATCATCGGCAACGCCGGCGGGAGCGTAGGCAGTGCGAAAGTCGAGGGTGCGGGCTCAAGGTTAACCAACACTGGCACCCTTGAAATTGGCCGATCGGGAACGGGCACATTAAACATCTTCAGCGCCGGTGCGGTCACGGCAGCCAACGCCTCGGTCGGCAGCCAATCCCTTTTGGCAATGGATATCGGCAATGGCAGTCTCCTTTCGATCGACGACGGCAACGGAACCTTCACGAATGGCGGCACCATTCGCCTTGTCGCTGGTGCCCATGCCGTCGCGGGCGTTGCTTACTTGCCCATCTTGGCACGCACATGGGATGACAGCAACGGAACATACCAAACAATCGGTGGAACATGGGACTCGACCGCCCATACGTTTACCGCCTCCCCGGTTGCCTCCGGTTCGGCCGGCACGCCGGTCGCAATCGATACAGACTCCATTCAACGCATCCTGGTCACTGATAGTCAGACCGGCGAATCGGTCGGCGCGAGTTTTGCCGAAGGCTCCGACTCGTCCATGCTCAGCTTCACAGCCGCACCCATCGACGCCGTAACACTGGCTTCCCTGCAAGGGCTTCTGACCAACGATGGCGAATCGGTCCTAAGCGGCTGGAGTTTCTCGACTGATGGCTTAGTCCCAGGCGATTCCGTCTACCTTTCGTTTGGAATCGGTTCGGGCTATTCGCTCGGCAATCTCGGCCTCTGGCAATATGACGGCGTCGCGTGGACCAAGCGTGACGAGTCCGATTTGACCTATTACGGAACCTATGCGAACTTCACGGCAACCGATCTCGGCGACTACGCCATTACGGGAATCCTTGTGCCCGAGCCGGGTGTGCTCAGTCTTCTGGGCGCGGCAATCGTGGCGTTGCTGGCGCATTCGTGCCGCCGGCCGCGAACGGCACCAGCATAACGTCCGCCGTCTCCGTGTAGCGGGGCCGCTTGCGGCCCGCGTCTTTCCTCAACAATCCCATCACCCACAAGTCGCCCTGCCAAAATGTTTCGCATTAAGCGATGGCGACGGAATCGAGAAAGTAGATATGTTGACGCGCTGGGGTCCCTCGCTAAACTAAAGAGAATCGGCGACTTGGTGCAGTTCGACAAAGGGACTGCTCTTGGCGCGAAACGTCGACCTGACCCCCCACCCCCCCCGCCGGAAGGCCAGATTTGTGGTAGAATGGCCCGCATCTCCGCTGCATTGTTTTGCCGACCATCAATAGACTTCACTCCCGGCGACCCGCCAGACAGAAAAAGGACGATCGATGAAGACCACCATGATGCTCGCTGAATGTGCTTTTCTTGCATTTCTTGGGCTGATTGTCACCCAATCGGCGGTTATGGCCGACGGGAGTGCATCGCCCGGAAACGTGCAACTGCGGATCGAGCCCGGGCATCCGTGGCTGCCGCCATTCGGCTTGGAACGCGTTGGACGGACGCTCCACGCGGTCATTACTGGCGAGCAGCACGACGCGCCGCCGGGCGAGTTCGTATTGGTCGGATATCGCGACGGTGCGGAAGTGAGTCGGAACACCGTGACTTGGTTCGTCAAACCGGTCCAGGTGTGGGATCCCGCGCCCGAGCCGTGTCGGGCTCGCATTCCACTCGATGCCGAGCCTTCGGACGTCGTCTTGCTTTGGAAGGAGCACGCCGACTCGGCTCCTGTCGAGTTGGCGCGACAGAAGATCGGCTTGGAGGCCGATGCCGTCGCCAAGGCGGAGGAAACCGTCAATCCGATCGATCTCGGCACGGTGCTAGTTCCCGCCGATTGGCTGCTGTTGGCCGGCGGCCAAAAAGCGATCGTCAATGTCGCGGCCGTCAATCGCCATCATGACCTTCAGGCCGGTCGGGTCGCGGCATGGTACGAGTCGCAGCCTGACGAGAAGACGCTTGCTGACATTTCGCTGGAAAAAGGCAAGAAATCGCAAACAACCGTAACGCTCGGGCCGTGTTCTTCGTCGCTCGAGCGCGACGTGTTGCATGTGAGCATCGACGACGCCGACGGGAAAACGCTTTGGACAAAAACGATCCCGACCATGATCGTGCCGAAGCGGCCGGAGAACCCGGAGTTCGGCGCGGTCTATACAAAACTTCGCTACGACGCGCCGATCGCATCCTTCGCCGACGGCAAATGCTCGTGGCTGAACTACGACGAGCTTTGGAAGCCGGAGTTCCAGGACGTTGTGGTGTTTCTGCCGAACGGTGGGCGGTTTTTGTTCTGGCGCGGGGCCAGCTACATCCCGTTTTGGGTCAGCCGTTATAATACCGGCCTGACGTACGAGTGGGCCGAGCGACTTCGGCCGAACGAGGGTTTCGTCGATTGCCCCGAGCCGATCACCGACAAGGAACTGCGATTCAGTCGGGCCGAGATCGTCGAGTCGACTGCCGCCCGGGTGCATGTCCGTTGGACCTACCAATCGTGCGACTTCAACTACAAGGCGAACGGCGACCTTTGCACCGAAGATTTCTATTTTTAT
>JAEWUR010000338.1 GCA_023397045.1 Planctomycetota bacterium | reverse complement strand
ACATAAGTCCAATATATCCTGGATCATTTATGCCTCTCCGTTCCGCATCTACAACCTCCCACGTTCCTTGGAGATCAGCTTTTTCACCATCAACACTGACAGCCTGAGCGCACCCTCCAGATAATGCTAGAATCGCAAATAGGATCAAGAGTCGCATAAGGGGCTTCATTTACAGAATTCTCCTTATCAGTATGTTGCGTTAGATCCAGAAGAAATCTAAAGGGGTCGGGCGTCTTTATGTTGATGGTTTTTGCCATCCACGGCCCATTTGCTCGCATCATACCACCGATTCAAATTGTTCTGCAACCCTGTGTTACTGTCAAACGCCCGACCCGTGAAGCCGAACAGGCAATCGACGGCACCCGTCTGCGATTTCAAGTTGCCGTAAGAATCGCAAACCCGATGATTGACCACGCTTGTTACGCCATTTTCGGTGACGGCCAAGTCCCGGATCGTGCCGAGATGGTCGCCGAGCGGCCAGACGACCGTGCTGGGCTGAGTGAGATCGTGGCCGTGGTCCCGCCCATGACTGCCGGAGCCGTGACCGCCCTCACCCCCTGCCCCTTCTCCCGGAAGGCGAGGGGAGTAGTCACGCCAAGGGGGACAGTCCCATTTTCGTCGGACGAAAATTGGGACAGTCCCCGCTCGAACTGCAACACGATCTGATTGCCGTCGTAGGCGAAGCGAATTGGATGATTGGTCCATCCGCCGCCCTCACCCCAGCCCTCTCACGGCGGGAGAGGGGACCAAGAAACGAACATGCCCACGATGGGCGTGGGCATGGCGGGGGTTTTTTAGCGGTTCTGCTGCAATCGCGCGGCGGTTAGCGTGTTTTGGAGCAGCATGGTGATGGTCAGCGGGCCGACGCCGCCGGGCACGGGCGTGATTTGGCCGGCCACCTGCTTGACGCCCTCGAAATCGACGTCGCCGACCAGGCCTTCGTCCGTGCGATTGATGCCGACGTCGATTACGACCGCGCCGGGCTTGACCATGTCGGCCGTCAAAAACTTCGCCTTGCCAATCGCCACGACCAGGATGTCGGCCGATCGGGTGACGGCCGGAAGATCGCGAGTACGGCTGTGGCAGACGGTCACGGTCGCGTCGGCGTCTTTGCCGCGCTGCATCAACATAATGGCCATCGGCTTGCCGACGATGTCGCTGCGCCCGACCACGACGACGTTCGCACCGGCGATCGCCACGTTGCTTCGGATCAACATCTGCTGCACGCCGGCGGGCGTACACGGCAGAAATCGCGGCCGGCCCTGCACGATTCGACCGACGTTCTCGGGATGGAACGCGTCGACGTCCTTCAACGGCGTCACGGCTTCCAACACGCGGCGCTCGTCGATTTGTCTTGGCAGCGGCAGTTGAACCAAGATGCCGTGTACGGCCGGGTCGTTGTTCAACTGGTCAATCAGCGCGAGCAATTCGTCGGTCGTTGTCTCGGCCGAAGGGCGATGCAGTTGGCTGCCGATGCCGGCCTTCTCGCAGGCCTTCTGCTTGTTGCGGACATAGACCTGGCTGGCCGGGTTTTCGCCGACCAAGACGGCCGCAAGACACGGCGTCACGCCGGTCTCGGCGATGAATGCCGCGGTGTCCCGGGCGATTTCCGCCCGAATGGTTTCGGAGAGTGCTTTGCCGTCGAGAATGGATGCAGTCATGGATATCTTCAAGGGTTAGGGAGCGAAAGGTGTTGGATGGAACGCAAGCCGTCTGGCAAAAAGCCGCGACCGAGGGTCGCATCAAGAATTGCGACCACCGGCCGCGGCTTTTTGTCAGGCGGCCGAAACACTTTCGGAACCGCTTGAAGATGATGATTGGAGTCGTCGAGACCGACGCTACGTTGCCAGACCGATGCGTTACGAGACCGCTTCGACGATCTGCACGCGACGTCCGCCGCGATCGAACTTCACGACGCCGTCAACCAGGGCGTAGAGCGTGTAGTCTGTGCCTTGGCCGACCCCCTTGCCGGGGTGAAACTTGTTGCCGACCTGGCGAACCAAGATGTTGCCCGCGATGACCTGCTCGCCGCCGAACCGCTTCACGCCGCGTCGTTGGGCATTGCTATCACGTCCGTTTCGGCTCGAGCCTTGACCTTTTTTATGTGCCATGACAACCTTCTCTCCGCGGGAACCTTCCGCCAGCCTAGCAGCCGGGGGGACGCCGAAAAAACCAAAACTATTGGGAAATATGGGGTTACGTCAACTCGTGGCGATTCCATTCCACAACCGACTCCACATTGTATCGGCTGCGAACCTTACTTTCTAGCGGTAAACCCACTCGTAGTCAACCCCGCCGGGCACCCCGTATTGGATTTCTTTCTCGTGCTCGTTGTACTGGTCCCCGGGCCGCCAAAAATTGAGCTTGAGCACTTTTCGGTAGCGTTTGCGCGTGGCCAGCGACGATTCGCCGGGCTTCACCTCGTCCGGGGCATCCTTCCAACGATAAGCGTTCGTCAACCCGAACACGTAGACCGAGAAACGCACAACCCGCGGATCGATGTCCTCCCAGGTGGCGATGCCCCAGTAGGTTTCGCCGACCGGAATGTCGCGGCACATCTCGACCGTGTTCAAAAACTTCCGCGCCGGGTCTTCACGCTTGCGGATCGCGTTCATGGCCACGGGAATCACGCGGTCGAGATAGACCTTCGTGAAGCCCTCGTCGTCCTTCATGTGCTGGTGGCCTTCGAGCAAGAACTCGGGCGTGAAACGAACCGGCTCGTCGACCAGTTTAACGTCGAAAAGCTGCTTGTTTTCATGGGTTTCATAGCCCAGCGGCGCGTCTTGCACCGGACGCATCACCTTGCCCGTGTTCGTCACCGAATAGACCAGATACCAGATCGGCTTCCGCTGCATATAACCGCTCGGTTGCGGCACGTCGACCCAGATCATCCGCATCGGCTTGAACTCGAACTTCAACGCCCAAACGTCGTGACGGAACGCAACGTCCTTGGCCCAGGAGTACTGCGGATCGATGGCCAGCAGATCGGTCATGTCGTGCCGGCTGACAGTTTCGTCCAACGTTCGCATCGGGTCGATCGAGATCATCACGCCGGGAGCGAGATACCGATACGGCGATTTGACCCGAATGGCTTTCCCGTCGGTCTTCTGGGCAGGTTCCTGAACAGCATCCTCGCTGCGTGCCTGCGAGCATGCCAGCATCGTCGCCAAGACGGCGAATCCAAAACGTGCCAACGTCGAGCGAATCATGGATAGTTCTCTTGTCTGTTCCGATTACGTGCTTTTCGCAGGATCGCCCAGTTCGCGCAAACTCTGCCAACAGCTTTCTCTAGTATAGTTAGCCGAATTAGGCAACGTCAAGCGAAAAGACCCCCTAACTGGTGTATTTCCGGCAGGTTCGGATCGGCCGAGGGGTCGCGGTGGCCTGATGAACAAGTAATACGAACTGCCGTTTTGGGAAATACAAGCCGCCCTCACCCCCTGCCCCTCTCCCGCAAGCGGGCGAGGGGAGACACGAAAGGCCAGTGGGGTCGTGTCGCAGGGATTTGGCCCGTGTAAGTGTTTTCTTGGTTAAAATAGGCGGATTGCTTGATCTTTGCGCCGCCACAGATTACCATCGTTTTAAGTGCATATGCACCACGGGCGAGTGGTCCGTCCAGACTGTCCTTGCTAATGGAAGAATCTGTGTTTCAGAATCGTAACCCGAAGCGTAAGCGAGGGACGGCCTCGCTTACGCTTCGGGTTACGATGATCCACCGATTCGTGAACATGAATTCGACAGACGGCTAGTTTGCCCGATTGATCCAGCCTTCCAACCACGGTAGGAGCCTCGTGTTATGTTTCGGAGTTTCGTTGTTGGGCTGGTCGGGGGGCTAGCATTTCTCTGCGTCCATCCAGTGAATGCCCAAAATGCTGCCGTCGGGCAGAAATACGGACAGGGCGTCCACGACTATTTCTCGGGCGACTATCTCGGCGCGCATGAAAAACTGACCGCGGCCGTCCAAGGCGGATCGAAAGACCCTCGGGTCTATTATTTCCGCGGGTTGACGTATCTCAAGCTTGGCCGATCGCCGGAAGCGGCCAACGATTTCCGTCAAGGCGCAAGCCTGGAAGCGAGCGACACGAACAAGTTCTACAACGCTTCGAAGTCGCTGGAACGCGTCCAAGGCGACGCTCGCAGCGAGTTGGAGAGCTATCGCGCCAACGCGCGATTGGTATTGATGGAGAAGGCCGAGAGGCTTCGGAAGGCGCGGTACGAATCGATCCAGCGAGAAGAGGCTCGCGTGCTGCGTGCGCCGGCCGCTTCGCCGGCCGAGCCGTTGTCGGAAACCGAAGCAGCGGCCGACGCAACCGAAACGCCGGTCGAGCCGGAATCGGAAGCCGCAGCGCCGGTCGCGGCGCCCCCGGCCGAACCTGCGAAAACCGGAGCAAAACACAGCGTGCTCGGCGCGATGGGCAAAGCGGTCGGCAAGGCCATCACCGGCGAGAACAAGGGTGCGCCCGACGCGTCGAAACCCGCGGCGTCGGACAACCCCTTCGGCAATTGATGATTACAGGGATCAGCTCCCGTGTCGCGTGAGCGAACGAGGAGTTGGCGAAGCGAGGCGAAGGTCATTCGCCGAAAAGCAACCCTGCATAGCCGACCACTCGATGCGTGTCGCCGCTCGAATCGGCGCTCGTGGCATAGCCCACCATCTCGCAGCGTTTCAGGCAGCCGAGCCATCGCAGCGTTTCCATTGCGACGACGCACGGAGCCAGCCCGCACATGCTGATGCGCTGGCCGCGCACCGTCTCGTAGACGTGTTCCGGATTGAGCGTTGCGATGGCGTCCAGCACAAGCCGATCGACTTGGCGCGTGCGGCGGTCGTCGGCGAAATGGTTCATATCGCTCGATACGATCAGCAGCGGCCGCTCGGGCAGATCGCGCAGCACGACCGACATCACCACGCCGAACCGCAGCAACTCCGGCAACGAAGCGTCGCCC
>JAEWUR010000668.1 GCA_023397045.1 Planctomycetota bacterium | reverse complement strand
AAGGTATGGAGGAACCGGACTCGGACTGGCGATCAGCAAACATCTGGCCCTGCTGCTTGGCGGCGACATCACCGTGTCGAGCGAACCTCGCAAGGGAAGCACCTTCAGCCTGCCGCTCCCGACGAATCTGTCGAACCGCCAATCCGCGTTGTCGACGGTGCAATCGCGCCTCGCTCGAACGCCGGCGCCGATGCCTACCGAGCCGCCGCGGGAATTGGCGTGCCGGCTGTTATTGGCCGAGGACGGCCCCGACAACCAACGGCTAATCTCCCACATCCTTCGCAAGGCCGGCGCCGACGTCGAGGTGGCCGAAAATGGCAAACAAGCCGTCGAATCCGCCTTGAACGCCGTTCAAGATGATCGGCCGTTCGATCTAATCCTGATGGACATGCAAATGCCCATCGTCGACGGTTATCAGGCCACTCGCGAACTGCGCAATGCCGGACTCACGATGCCGATCATCGCGCTGACGGCCCATGCGATGGCGGGCGATAGCGAGAAATGCCTTGCCGCCGGATGCACGGGTTATCTCACCAAACCGATCGACCGCGCCGACCTGCTCCGCACGATCGCGCAGTATCTCGACCGCCCGGCCGATGAACAACAGGGTCGCGCCGACGCGGCAAAAAGATCCTCATCACGACCGGCTGATGAAAGGAATCATTCGGACGTCGGCAGCAAATCGCGATAGGGCTTTTCCAACCCGGCATTGTCCGAAATCGCCCTCGCCTCGGGCGGGTTTTCGCCCAAGAAATTGTCGTGCTCGGTGCAAGTGCTTATCCGATCCTGGGAATACTCCGTGTAGCTGGCCGGATTCTGCACGTCCAGCACCAGATTCCACATGATCTCGATCGACCCGCTGCCTTCGCCCAGAGAGATGCCGGCGTGGACGGGCCTGTCCTGGACATTCTCGGCCGACTCGCTGCAATCGTGAATGTAATTGCCGAAAATAACGGTTCCCGGCTGAACCCCCAACGTGAAGATGCCCGACGCGCCATTCATCCTCCGCATGATGTGATGGAGATTGTTGCATGCGATGCGGTTGTTCTTGGCCGCCGTGGGCGTGTCGTACCAAAACGGCTGCGTATATTCCGGACGGCCGCCGCCTTCGTCCTCTTCGCCCCAACCCCAACCCAACGAGATGCCGGTATAAGGCAAATCGGCAATCTCGTTGTGAGCGATCGTCGTTCCCTCGGTGTAACCGGCGAAGATGCCGATGCTGCCCCAATAGTCCTGCCCACAGGCGTGGATGTGACAATTCGATACCGTGTTGCCTTGGACGATCTTCCGCGGATCGTCCGGATGGTGATCGTCCTTCAACACGTCGCCGATCTGGATGGCCGTGCCCGAAATGTCACGGAACTCGCATCCGACGACCGTGTTTCCCTGCGAA
Source organism: Planctomycetota bacterium (assembly GCA_023397045.1). GTDB lineage: Bacteria > Planctomycetota > Planctomycetia > Pirellulales > Thermoguttaceae > JAEWUR01. The sequence goes on along the minus strand of JAEWUR010000668.1, from coordinate 3,836 downwards.
CCGTACTCGAGGTCCAGACCCGCGCCGCCAAACCGCGTGAAGGTGCATCGGTCGAACCTGACGAACTTGGCCGCATGGCAGACGACATTCGCCGGACTCTTCAACGCCTCATTATGCACGGCGGTCAACCCGGTCTTGCGATGAAACGGATTCTTCCAGTCCAGCGTGAAATTGGCCTGCAAATCGACGAAACCGATCTCGCTCGGCAGCAGCCAACCCGCGTCCGCAAACGTGATGCCCTCGAAATGGATATCGTGAACGGGCCGATCGAGCGTCCCCCGAAGCTCGACCAGCTTCTCGACGCTCGGCACGACCACTTCGACCTTCGTCATATCCTCGCCCTCGCGAGGCATGTAATAGACGGCCTTCGCCTTGCGGTCGAGATACCACTCGCCGGGCTCGTCGAGCAACTCCAACGCATTCTCAAGATACGTCGCGTCGGCGCCCGTGATGTTGACGCCTTCCTTCACCTTGGCATTTGAAAAATGCGGTTGAAGCATGGTGATCTTCGCACGGTCTCCCTGCCGCTCGATGCTCTCGACCTTGCACCGCGTGTGGCACCATACGACCACGTAACAAATCTCGATGTCTTCCGGGTGCTTCCAGTCGGCCATCTCGACCGCCGACGTCGTGTAGCCGTCGTCGCCGTCCAACTCGAACTCGGCCGGCAGATCACCCCGGGCTCGCGTCGCCCGGACGCCGTCGACGTACAACTGCCGGAAGTTGTCGACCGGCGCCGACGCCTTCCACCGCCCCTTTTCGTCCTTCTGCCAATCGACAACGCGTTTTCCGCCGCTGATGACCGGCGTTTCGCCGTCGGCCGCGCGATAGACCACTTCATGCCCATTGCGGCCCGAATCGTCGGCGTCCAAAACGATGGTCTCACTGACCGGATAGACGCCGCCGTGAAGCACCACGGCGACGTCGCAGCTCATGTCCCTATTGACGGCGCGGACCGCATCGCGAGCTTTCGCCACCGTCGCGAACGGCTTGGCCTCGGTGCCGGGGTTCCGGTCATCGCCGCCGGTCGCCACATGGAAAACCACGGGCGATTCGGCCGTCGCCATCACCCCCGAAAACATCACAACGATCAAAGCCAGAACGGTCTTGCGAATGAACATGTGGCGATCCCTTCTTCCGCGTCGTCGATCCCGAAAGACTTCCGTCTCACGGGCGATCCAGCAAATCCCGATATTCCGGTTCCAGGCCGGCCTTTTCGACAACGTCCGGGTGTTCGGCCGGGTCGGCATCGAAGAAGTTGTCGTGCTCGTTGCACGTATCCTTCCGATCCTGAACAAGGTTATTGTAGTGCGTCGGATTGATGCCGTGCGTCAGATTGCCCACAATCTCGATGAAGCCGCTGCCCTCGTCAAGATAGATGCCCTGCGACCAGTGCCGTTTGCTCGTGGGGTTGTTGAAGTCATGGATGTGATTGCCTTGAATGACCGTGTCCGGCTGATTCCCGAGCGTGTAGATCCCCGCGCCGTCGTCGGTCCTGGTCATCGCGTCATGGATGTGGTTGTATTCGATGCGGTTATTCTTGGCCGCCGTCGGCGTGTCATATTTGAATGGCTGCTCGTAGCTAGGGTTCCCGCCGCCGGCGTCTTCCTCGCCCCAACCCCAGCCGACGGAAATCGCGCTGTACGGCAGGTTGGCAAACTCGTTATGGGCGATCGTCGTCCCGTCGGTATAACCGGCGAACACGCCGACGCTGCCGAAATATTCGAGCCCGCAATCATGAATGTAGTTGTTCACGATCGTGTTGTTCTTAACGATCTTGCGCGGATCGTCAGGATGATGGTCGTCTTTCAGCACGTCGCCCACCTGGATGGCCGTGCCCGAGATATCGTAAAAACGGCAACCCACGACCCGATTGTCCTGCGAACCGTACTCGATGTCCAGCCCGGCGCCGCCAAGCTGCGTGAACGTGCATCGCTCGAAAACGATCGACTTGGCCGCATGGCAGACCACGTTCGCCGGACTCTTGAGCACCTCGTTATGTACCGCGGTCAGTCCGCTGCTGCGATGGAACGGATTTTCCCAATCCAAAACGAAATTGGCTTGCAGGTCAACCAGCCCGATGTCGCTCGGCAGAAGCCAGCCGCCGTGCGCAAAGGTGATCCCCTCGAATCGAATGTTGTGAACCGGATGATCGAGCGTGCCTCGAAGCTCGACGAGCTTCTCGACCTCGGGCGCGATCACTTCGGCCTTCGTCATGTCTTCGCCTTCGCGCGGCATGTAATAGACCGTCTTGGCCGGCCGGTCGAGATACCACTCGCCTGGCTCATCGAGCAATTCCAGCGCGTTTTCGACGTAGGTGCGATCCACCTGATCAGCATTGGCGATACATACGCCCTCTTTCGCCTTGGCATTGCTGAAATGCGGTTCGAGCATCGTGATGATCGCACGGTCGCCGTCGCGACGGATGCTCTCCACCTTGCATCGGGTGTGGGCCCAAATGACCACATAGCAGAACTCGATATCCTCGGGATTCTTCCAGTCGGCCATCTCGACCGCCGACGTCTTATAGCCGTCGTCGCCCTCGAACTCGAGGTCGGCAGGCTTCTCGCCCCAGGCTCGCGTCGCCCGGCGACCGTTGACGTAGAGCTGCCGGAAATTGTCGACCGGGGCCGGGGCCTTCCAACGCCCGTTTTCGTCCTTCTCCCAACCAACCACCGGCTTTCCGCCGCTGATCGTGGGCGTTTCGCCCTTCTCGGCGCGATAGACGACGTTGTGCCCGTTAGCGCCCGAGTCCTCCGCGTCAAAAACAACCGTCTTTTCGATCGGATAGACGCCGCCGTGAAGCACCACGGTGATGTCGTCGGCCATGTCCTTATTGACGGCGCGAACCGCCTCGCGAGCCCGATCAAGCGTCGCGAACGGCTTGGCTTCGGTGCCCGGATTCATGTCGCTCCCGTTCGACGCGACGTGGAAAACCAACGGCGAATCGGCCATCGCCACCGCTCCCGTGACCAGAAAGACGGCCACACCCAAGATAATACGGTGAATCAACATTTTTTTGTCCTTCTTTCCATCAAGTGCGAAATTGTGTGAATAAATTACTTCTGATCGAGCAAATCGCGATACTCAGGCTCCAATCCAGCCTTCTCGACAAGCTCCTCGTGATCGGCCGGATCGCCGTCGAAGAAGTTGTCGTGCTCGTTGCACGTCGCGATCCGGTCTTGATTGTGATTGTTGTAGTTCATTCGATTGCCGCCGACGTTGTACACGAGGTTGCCGGTGATTTCGATGAACCCGCTGCCTTCGTCGAGATAGATTCCGCCTGGGCCGCCAGGGTTGTCGTGGATGTGATTGCCCTGAATGATCGTGCCGGGCATGTTGCCGAGCGTATAGACGCCGCCGCCGTCGTTCAACGGGTTCATCACGGCATGGATGTGATTGAACTCCACGCGGTTGTCCTTGGCCGGCGTAGGCGTTGCATACTTGTAAGGCATGTAATAGTTCTCGGCGCCACCGCCGGCGTCCTCTTCACCCCAACCCCAACCCATCGAAATGCCGCTGTAGGGCATCGACGTGATCTCGTTGTGGGCGAGAACCGTCCCCTCGGTATAACCAACAAAAACACCGACCGCGTCGGCATAGTCCACGCCGCAGTCATGAATGTAGCAGTTCTCGACCTTGTTGTTCTTAACGATCTTGCGCATGTCGTCGGGATGGTGATCGTCCTGCAAGACGTCGCCGATCTGGATGGCCGAGCCGCTGATGTCGTAGAACCGGCAGCCGACAATCGTGTTGTCTTGCGAGCCGCACTCGATATCGACGCCCGCGCCGCCGAGCTTGGTGAACGTGCATCGGTCAAAAACAATCGACTTGGC
>JAEWUR010000180.1 GCA_023397045.1 Planctomycetota bacterium | reverse complement strand
CGATTGGGCGCTGATTTGGTAATCGCCTGTTTCGCCCCCAAACGTGCCGGCCAAACACCGACCGGCTTACTCTCGATTTATTCGATTCTCAGCTTGGAGACCACACCCGAAACGCGAAGCGCTGCCGTTGATAGCCTGGCCGCCACACTCGACGCCGTTGCTAAGCTCCACCCTGAAGTTCCTCACGTCAAAGGCCTGCTCCTGCGTGGAGACTACCTGACAGAGGCGAAACCCTTCAGCAGGCAGAAAGGGCGATTGGACTATTTGTCGGCTCCGGCCGGCGGCGGATATTGGTTCACAGAATTTCCGGAGAACGTATCGGTGCTTCTTGAGGAACTGCGCCCGTGAGAATCATCGGAGCAGACCTTTCAGGAGCGGAATCGGTGGCTTCCATTTGCGATGACACCGGGACGACGGTTCTTGCGCGCAGTTTCGCTCCCAATCGCCCCGCTTCGGTCCTGCTGCCGTTGATTCGATCGGAACAGACGGTCGCCGGCGACCGTGCGCTTCTATTGGAGCGCGGGCTGGGGCTTCCGTGGCCACCACTGGCACACGCGACTGCGGCTGAAATGCCTGAACCGCCGGTGGAGAATTCACAAGGTCGCGTGCTGATCGCGTCAGCGTGGCATCGACTCGCAACGGCTACAAATTGGCAAACCTCGAAGTGGTCACCCCCAGACGGATTGCCGAAGCTGGTCAAACCCTCGCCCGCGTCTTGCATCGATTATGAGTGCCGAGCGCTTGCCGCGGCCCATACCGCGCCAAACGGTGATACCTCCATCGTGCTGGCGATTCCGAACAATCTGCCCGAGGAGAGTCAGCAGGCATTGCTCAATAGTCTCCCGCCCGGCTCCCGTCTAGTTTGGCGGGCCGTAGCGGCGGCCATGCACTATTTGGATAGTATGCGGGATCAAGGCCAGGAGTACGAACAGCTCACGGTAATCGACGTTGGGCCCAGTTCGATCGAGCGATCCAAGTTTTTGATTCGACGTATTACCGCTTGGAAAAACGTCTACTCCGCACCTGTTCGCAGGGCCGGAGATCTGAAGCACTGGCCCATTACTTCCGGTTTCTTCAAAACCGCGTTTTCACCGGACGGATTCGCCTTCGACATAAATCAACTGAAGTCCGTCGCAACTGAAGTACTCGGCGAGCCAAACGGCGATGGGAATGTTGTTTTCTGTGGGCCGGGCGCAACTGCGTTTGCCGTCGCGGCAAATGTTGCAGCAAGCCCCAGATATGGCCTCACTCTATCCCAAAGCGTGATCGCCGAAGGGGCGGCTTTGTTTGGTCGGCGACTGGCTCGGAAACTCCCTACCTACTTTGACCAACTGCCCTCGTTGGAGCTGTTCACGCTCACCCAAACACGCGAGCCTCGGTGGCTGAGTCTGATTCGCCCAGACCACGAAGTTCAGGGTGGCGATGCTGTTCAGGTCTCGTTTCCCCGGACCGCATTTATAACGGAAGGTACGGCTCGCGTCCCCTTTTGGCTTCAGCGGTCGGGTGAAACCGGCTTTCGCAAACTCACCACCGATCTGCCTTCGGTCGCTGCAAATGACACGTGGACCGACTTTACGGTGACCGCTGCCTCAGCAGGTGGGTTCGCGTCTGTCCGTATGAAGCCATCTAAGGGCGAACCGGAAATTTTTGGGCACAATCAATCCGTCCAGCTCAACTGGCTCAGCATGGAGCGCGTAAATCGCAAACCGGGCCAAAAATGGCCAATAGAAATCAAGCATGGCTGGCCGGCTTGCGGAAAGCTCTACGCCTACAAAGCAATTTTCTCCGAGTTTCTGGATGTCTCGGAGTCCCTCGAGAGGGACCTAGCGTCGGGTGGAGCGAGATTGGCGAATTGCCTGTCTAACATGAAGGCCTCCGTGAAAAAAACAACGGCGCCACGTTTCATCGGTATCACAGCTGCGGCCGACGACGGAGCACCGATTTCGCAATTGCTCGCCTTCGGAACCGAGTGTCCCGCCGTCTTCGTCGCAGCACTTCCCAGTGGAGCAACTAAACTGACCAAAGCCGAGAACTGGGCGGATAACCGCGGCCAAGAAATCGCAGTCGCGCTTTGGAAACGCTTGAATCGGACTAGCGGTCGTGAGGACGAAGAGGAACAACTCGTTTTTATCCTCGGGCGAATGGGGGGCTACGCGCCGGATGGGTTTGCGGACCTGATTGCGGGGCGACTTGCAGCTAGATCCAAAGCAGCCCTGCTATTTCCCGCTGGTCGCGTGCTCAGGACTCCGGCCCATGGAATCTCGCTGTTTCGAGCAATCGCACGTCGCGGGGCCGAACGAGGCCGGATGAACAACTCTTGGCTGCGCGCTTTGGTCTATACAACCTACCAACAAGAGGAAATCCTGAGTGCCGTACCGCGCGGCCACCTCATCATGGCGTTCAAGATGTGCGTCGATGAATTGCAGCGACTGGTTGCGGAACGAAATGCCCGGATGGGCTTTATCAACTGCTTGCGCACATTGGCCCTCCTACTTCGCGTGCGACGATATGCGGCAACTCGGGATTTTCTCTGCCTCGATTCTTGTTCGTCCGAAGAAGCCAAACTCCTCAACATCACCAAGCGAGTTCTACGGAATGCGTCAGACCTGTCCTTGTCCGACCAGAAAAAGTCTTTGCTCAAACGACTTCGCGAGTGGATCGATTTCAGCTCAGATACCGACGAGATGCCGCCAATTACTGCGGACGACGACGATTCAGACGATGACGACGAAACGTAGTTACGCGCCAGATCGGTCGAGTGGATTCCCTTCCGGCGCAATAGCCATTTGAACAACAGCGGGGACTGAGAGCATTGTGGTATCAAGTGCGCTCTCAGCGCTAAGGCGTAGAATTTCTCCCCCAAAGGATCTGATCGGGTAATTGCTACGATCAGGACCTTTGACAGACCTGAAG
>JAEWUR010000168.1 GCA_023397045.1 Planctomycetota bacterium | reverse complement strand
GTTGGAGGAAGTGTGACGTTACGAGAATTCCCCGGCGCGTGACATGATATTACGAAACGCGACATAACAAAAACATGCCAAAAGATCCGCTCAAAGCTTACGAATTGTTCATCAATCGCGAGTTGAGTTGGTTGGAGTTCAACCACCGCGTGCTTCAGGAAGGGCTCGACCACGAGCTTCCGTTGTTGGAGCGGTTGAAGTTCCTTTCGATCGTCGGTTCGAACCTCGATGAGTTTTTCTTGGTTCGCGTGGCAGGGCTGATACGCCGTCGGACGGCCAACGTGCGGCGTCGCGACGCCTCGGGAATGACGCCGGCCGAGCAGTTGGAAGCGATCAGCGTCCGAGCGCACCGCATGGTCGAGGAGCAATATGCCGGCGTGCGCGACGTGTTTGCCGAGTTGGGCGAGCATGGTTTGCACGTATGCGACGCGTCGCAGTGGACCACGGAGCAACGGCATTATTTGCAGGTGTATTTCGCCCGGGAGGTGCAGCCGATTCTGACGCCGTTAGCGATGAACGAGTTGGTGCCGGGGCCGATTCTGCCGAATCTCCAGTTGCATGTGGCGGCGCTGTTGATGTCGACGGACGCCGAGGGGCAGCCGGTCGAACGCGTGGTGGTGGTGCCGGTGCCGAGCCAGTTGCCGCGGCTCATCGCCTTGCCGGCCGAGGCGGACGTACATTGGGCGGGCATCGAAGATGCGATTATTTCGAACCTTTCGGCGATTTATCCGGGGTGCGAGGTGATGGCGGGCGTGGCTTTCCGCATCACGCGGGACGCCGACGTCGTGTTGCAGGACGACGAGGACATCGAGGACCTGCTGCACGCCATGGAAGAAGTAGTCTTGTCGCGCCGGCGGCGAAACGCCGTTCGGCTGACGATCTCGAAATGTCCCGACACGCGCCTGAAAAAGTGGCTTGCCGAGTGGCTGAACCTGTCGGACCAGGAGGTCTACGAAGTCGACGGCCCGTTGGAGGCGTCGGCGCTCATGGAGATTGCCTCGACGAACGGTTTCGACGATCTGAAGATCGATGATTGGCCGCCGCAGACGCCTCGCGATTTGATCGGCACGGAGGACCTGTGGGAGACGATCCAGGATCATGACGTTTTGCTGATGCACCCCTACGAGAGTTTCGATCCGGTGGTGAAGTTGGTCGAGCTTGCAGCCGAGGATCCGCAGGTGTTGGCGATCAAGCAGACGTTGTATCGCACGAGCGGCGATTCGCCGATCATTCGGGCGCTGGCCCATGCCGCGAAGAACGGCAAGGAAGTGACGGCGCTGGTCGAGTTGAAGGCGCGATTCGACGAGTGGCGGAATGTGAACTGGGCGCGTCGGCTGGAAGACGCCGGGGTCCACGTAATCTACGGCATCGCGGGTTTCAAGACGCACGCCAAGGCGCTGCTGATCGTCCGGCGACAGGGTCAGCGGATCCAGCGTTTCGTGCATCTGGCCACGGGAAACTATAACGATCGCACGGCGCGGATGTATTCGGACGTCGGCCTGATGACCTGCGATCGGGAAATTGTGGCCGATGTGGCGGCGTTTTTCAATATGTTGACCGGCTATTCGGAGCCGATCGGTTGGGCGAAGCTTTCGGTGGCGCCGATCGGATTGCGGCAGAAGTTCATCGATCTGATCGATCGCGAGATTCAAGCGTCGACGCCCGATCGGCCGGGATTGATCATGGCGAAGGTCAATTCGTTGGAGGATACGGAAATCTGCCGCGCGTTGTATCGGGCGAGTCAGGCGGGCGTGAAGATCCGGCTGAATGTGCGCGGGATTTGCTGTCTGCGGCCCGGGGTGCCGGGCGTTTCGGAGAACATCCGCGTTCGATCGATCATCGATCGTTTTTTGGAACACGCTCGCGTGTTCTATTTCCGCAATGGCGGGCATGAGGAGGTGTACCTGAGCAGCGCCGACTGGATGCAGCGGAACCTGAGCAAGCGACTCGAACTGCTTTTCCCGGTGGTCGATCCGCGACACCGCCGCCGATTGGTCGACGCGCTCGATATCTATTTTAGCGACAACATGAAGTCGTGGCGGCTCGCGAGCGACGGAACCTATGGCAAGGCGCCGCGCAAAGGGCCGCGCGTGCGGGCGCAGCAGGAGTTCTATAAGGAAGCGGTCGAGGCGGTTCACGACGCGGCGAACGCGATGCCCCAGTTTCGGCCGTTGGTGAGGCCGCAGGGACAATAGACCGAAAATCGTTGCTTCGCAATGAGTTGCGCCGCGACGCGGGGTGAACGGCCGCCGCGGGGCGACGTTTGAAAGATTCTCATCGATGCCGGCGGCCGGGTAGCCGCGATCCCGGTGGTTATCCTATACTATACTTATCCGGAGGGGCCTGACCTATTCCCCATCATCACGGGACCGTCATCGAACCATGAAATATTCACTCTTATCGATTTTGGCACTGGCGCTGATCGACGGCGTCGGAGGATGTTGCACGTCGTGTACGGTTGCGACGAAAGACGCGGCCGACTCGCCCGCGATGGCCGAGGACGTGGTGGGTTTGGGACGCATCGAGCCGGCGGGCGGCGTGATCGACGTCGGCGCGATGATGGGCGATCGGTTGGCGGCCGTTTTGGTCAAGGAAGGCGACGTCGTTCACAAAGGCGATCCGCTGGCGTTGATGGAGAGCCGCGACCTGCGCAAGTTGCAGTTGGAGGCCGCCGAGTTGAACGTCAAAAAAGCGAACGCCGCCGAGTTAATGAAGGCGGTCCATGAACAGAAGATCGCGCTTCTGAAAGTCAATCTTGCGACAGTGCGGAAGGACCAGGAACGCGTGGCCGGATTGTCGAAAGATTTGGCCTCGGACCAGGAACGCGAGCGGCAGGATTTGGTCGTGCAACAGGCGGCCACCGAGTTGGCGTCGGCCGAGGCGTCGCTGAAGCAATTCGAGCGAGCGAACGAGCTCGGCCTGGACGCAGCGCAGTTGGAATTGAAGACGGCCGAGGCTCAGTATGCGCGGACCGAAGTCACCGCGCCCTGCGATGGGACCATTTTGAAGATCCACATTCGACCGGGCGAGGCGGTCGGCGCGAAGCCCATCTTGCAGATGGCCAATCTGGACAAGATGATCGTGGTGGCCGAAGTGTACGAGAACGAGGTCAAGAACCTGTACGACGGTCAGCCGGCGCGGATCACGAGCAAGGCCTTTCGTTCGCCGTATGATGAGAAGGGGTTGAGTGGCGCGGTGACGCGAATCGGCCAGATGATCAG
>JAEWUR010000145.1 GCA_023397045.1 Planctomycetota bacterium | reverse complement strand
AAAAGGCTAATCCGGGGCCTGGGGGGCCCCGGGCCGCCCGACCCACCCTACAATTACTACGCGTCAGTCGGCCCACCCTACAACTTTTTGGCCGCCTCGACCGATTACCCCACCGGCAATCGATTTCCCAAACCATCTTTCACCATACGGCCGTGCAACAACTCGGCGGCAAGACGCAATGCCATCTCGAGCGCGTCGGGACCGTCGTCGTGATCGCCGATCGGAAACTCTTGAAGCTGTTCGACCAGCAGCCGCGTGCCGGGACTGTCCGACTTGAATCGGAGTCGCCGCGACGATAGATACGGCCCAAGTCGGCGAATGCGGACCTGTTTCGACGTTCGATTGTCAATCGGCACAGGCCGCGCCGCCAAAACACCCTGACGGCGAAACTCCGCCTCGAACTCGCCAGCCAGCAGGTCCTGAAACTGGTTCGCCTCGACCCCAAAAACATCCGGCTGGCGCTGCAAAAACCACTCGGTCCCGTCGGCAACGATCTGCGGCGTCGGCCGCCGCGCGAGATCGGCCTCGACAAAGATTACTCCCTGCCGATCCATGCCCGCCAACACGATCGCCGAATAGTCACCGCGTCGCGCGTCGCTGCCCTTGCTCGGATCGAGCGCCATCGCGGTGACCACCAGATTCGCCGGCCACGCATCGAACCACACGCTCTCGTCAAAATACGCCTCCGGCCATTCGCACAGGTCCAGATTGATCGGCGAGTTCTGCTTCTCGCGTTCGAAAGCGGTCCGCCCACTCTCGGCCCGCATACACATCAATGTATAAAGGTCCTCTTCCTCAGGCCAAAGCACAACCGCCCCGGCATCCATCGACTGCCGATGCCGCTCATAGAATTGCCGCGCCGAATTGCGATACCCGACGTTCGAAAGCTCGGTATAGACGGCCTCCCACTGTTGCCAAAGCCCCATATCGTCGGGCCAGCGCACGATCGACTGAAACCGATGCGAGATCCAGCCCGGCGTCCGGTGCAATTCCATCGCCAACGCATCGCGATGCAGTGCCGTGGCCAGGTTGATGACATTCGTCCGGGCGGTGCCCGCCTTCATCAACGTGCCGTGAAACCACTCGCGCGAATGATCGCGTTGGACGATCGAATGGATATGCCCATCGTTCTGCAGATCGTCGCAGATGATCAAGGTCGGCCGATGCTCGCGGCGGCGCCGACCGCGAATCCGCTGACCTGTGCCGAATGCCTCGATCGTGACGCCGTTGCGCAACACGATCGAATTGCCGCGCCACACCGGACCGCGCCCGACGGCCTCGGGATAGTCCTCGGCAAGCCGCCGGTTCTCGACGAGTTCCGCCTTCACGTTCTCCAGATGCGCGCAGGCCTGATGTTTCGTGTCCGAAACGATCCAGATATACGATTCCCAACGTTCCAGCGCGGCCCGAAGCGGAAGACTGAGCGTTCCGAGCGTCGATTTCGCGCCGCCGCGCGGGCCGAGCACGTTGATCTTCGTCCCACGGCATTCCCGCGCCGCGTCGATCTGCTCGGCCAACCAACGATGCATGCGCGACGGCGGTCGGCGAAAATGTTCGGCCAGATATTTGCGTCCCCAGGCCAACAGATCGAGCGAATCGCGCCCTCGCCGCGCCAGCCGGCGAGCCTGACCATGCCGCCGTGCCATATCATCGCGCCACGTCGCCCAAAGCCGCCGCAACAGATCGTCGTCACCGAGAATGTCAGCGGGCGAGGCGTCAAGACGGATCATCGGTCGACTCCCGTTTCAGCACGATGCCCAAGGCTCGCGCCACGGCGTCCATTTTCTTGACGATTTTCTTGCGATACCGCTCCGGCACTTCCGCGGCGATGATTTCCGAGAACTTCGCCAGCAATACCCCGATCTGCTCGACCGTAATCACGTCTGGCCCGCGCCGGGCGTATCGTTCGGGAAACCCTCGTTCGAGCGCCCAGGCTGCCGCCCGCCAATACTGCTCTTTTTTCGCCGCTTTCCGAATGTTTTTCACCAAGGCAAGCTCCGCGTTCGATTTCGCCCTGCCCAACTCCTCGGCAAACGTCGGATCGCGTTCGGCCGTGTTCTGAATCGTGGCCGGCGAACAGCCGACGAACAAGGCGGCCACGGTCTGGCTGCATCCCACGCTGATGATCGCGACGATCTGTGCACGTTTTCGGTCGTCCAATACCGGTGGCCTGCCGGGTTTTCCCACAATCACCCTCCTGCCCTTTGGCCATCGACGTTGTTTCACGTTGCGACACGCGCCAGGCAAGCCTGGCCGCTAAACTCCAGTCCCTATTCCCTAATCCCGTTCTTCTCTCCCAAATATTCGAACGAAACCACCGCCCGACCCGCCGACCCGCGATAACCGTTGATAAAATGCCTCGCGCTCTGCGAACCGGTCTTCTTGGCGTTGACCGCGCGCCATCGCGGCGAACGGCGGCAATGCGCAATGACCGCCGGATGGCTGCCCGTGATGTTCATGCGATGGCCCTCGGCCCGATGGATCTCGGCCACACCCTCGGCTACGGCCATCCCGACGCCGATCCCTTGATAGTCCGGCAGCGTCACAACCCGGCTGATTCGCCATCGGTTCTTCCGGCCGATCAACGATACCGTTGCGCAGAACGCCACCGGCACGCCTTCCCACAGCGCCAGGAAACATCGCGCATAGCGCGACAACTGCCCGCTCAGATAGTGATGCGGCGCAAACATCCGCCACGCACTGCGCCGGCAACGAACGATCGCAAGCTCGATCGTCGGTCGCCGAAGACGCCTCCGTGAAAACGTCGACGTGGCCATATCGATGACCCAATCGGGCTCGAGCCATTCGGTCACGTCGTAGTGGCACGTTACCGCCAGGAAACGGCATCCAATCCGGCCCGCATGAATGCCCTTGGCAATCGCCGCCGACACGACCCTCGCCACGTTGCGATCGACCACGCTCGTAAACTCATCGAAAACGACAAGGGGGGCAAGGGACGAAGA
>JAEWUR010000135.1 GCA_023397045.1 Planctomycetota bacterium | reverse complement strand
GGAGAGTGGAGAGTGGAGAGTGGAGATTTGAGAGTGGAGATTTGAGGGCGGGGGGTAGGGGGCACGAGGCGGGGCAAGGGACTGGGGATTTGAGGATGAGTAAGGGATTTCGCATTATTTTGTTGATGATTGTCGTCGCCGCAGTTTTTGCGGCGGGCGCCGGCGTGGTGATGGCCGACGACGGCGGATGGCCCGGCACGACGGTGGATAAGAACTTCCGCGGTCCGGGCAATTATCTGAGCCTGTGGAAGCTTGGTCTGAGTTGGCTGCTGTTCCTGCTCTGGGTTTATACGACCGATTGGCTGAGCACCGACTGCCAAGAGTTGAAGATGAACTACCAGAAGTGGAACCCGATCGTGGTTGGCGTATTCTTGGTCGGTTTCGTGCTGCTCTGGCTGATCCCGACTTTCTGGGTCGGTTTTCCGTTGCTGGTGATTGCGTATGCCGCTCCGCTGACGACGTACATCATCGTTCGGAACAAGCAGGTTTACAATAATCAGCGCGTGATGACGCCGGAGCATTTGCGGTATTGGTTTGCGGGCAAGTTGAACAAGCTGGGTTTCAAGATATCGGAAGAGCGTCCGGATCCGCAGGAGGTTGGCCTGACGGTATCGCTGAAGGCGACGGGCGGTCCGGACGAGCGCACCAATTCCGCGCGTCTTTTGACGGCGCGGCAGTCGCCGGGCTTCCGCACGGCGCGGGAGATCATGGGCGAGTGCATGGACGTGCGCGCGTCGGCCATCATGCTGGACTACACGCAACAGAGCGTTGCCGTGCGATCGATGGTCGACGGGGTGTGGCTTCCGGGCGAAGCGCGATCGCGCGAGCAGGGCGATCCGGCGCTCGAGGCGCTGAAGATGCTCTGTGGCTTGAATCCGAAGGATCGCAAGAGTCGTCAGGTGGGCACCTTCGTTGCGGAGCGAGAATCGGTCCCCTATTCGGCGACGTTCACGTCGCAGGGCACGGCCGGCGGCGAACGGGTGGTGCTGCAATTTGACGAGCGCAAGATCCAGATCAAGACGCTCGACGAGTTGGGCATGCGAACCAAGCTGCAAGAGCAACTGTTGGATCTGCTGCGGTTGAAGCAAGGGTTTACGTTGTTGTCGGCGCCGCCCAGCAACGGGTTGCGGACGTCGACCGACGTGATTATTCGCGCGTGCGACCGGTATATTCGCGAGTTTGCGACGCTCGAGGACGAGCATCGCCAATATCCGCCGATCGAAAACGTGCCGGTCATGACCTACAACACGACCGAGGGGCAGACGCCGGTCGACATCCTGCCTCGGTTGTTCCGGACGGAGCCTGGGGTGGTGGTCGTGCGCGATTTGGTCGATGCTCCGACCGTGACGATGTTGTGCGAGGAGGTGTCGGACGACCGGATGATCGTCAGCACGGTTCGGGCGAAGGATTGTGCGGAGGCGATATTGCGCGTTTTGGCGATCGGGGTGAAGCCGGCCCTGTTCGGCAAGGCTGTCACGGGCGTCTTGTGCCAGCGACTGGTTCGCAAGTTATGCGAATCGTGCAAGGAGGCGTATACGCCGCCGGCGGCGGTGCTGAAACAGTTGGGGATACCCGAGGGGCGCGTGCAGGCTTTTTACCGTCCGCCGCAGCCGAACCCAGAGAATCCCAAGGAGATCTGTTCGGTTTGCAACGGAGTCGGCTACTACGGGCGGACGGCGATTTTCGAATTGATGCCCGTCGGCGAGAACGTTCGGAAGGTGATTTCCACTGGGGCGAAGCTCGATTTGTTGCGTCAGGCCGCTCGTAAGGACGGCATGAAGAGTCTTCAGGAGGAAGGCGTATTGCTGGTGATTCGCGGCGTCACGTCGTTGCAGGAATTGACGAGGGTGTTGAAGTAGATGTGAGAGAGATTGAACTGCCGCGGGCGGTTTCGGAATCGGAACGATTGACAATTTCTTAGATCGAATACGGCGTTTTCCATGAGTTCCATCTTAACGGTCTTGATGTTCGTGATTCTCTTGGCTGCGGTCGGAGTTCTGTATACCGACGGTCTGTGGAGCAACGCCATTCGGCTGATCAATGTCGTCACGTCGGCGTTGGTGGCGACGAGCTTTTTCGAGCCGGTTGCCCGGTGGCTCGACGATTGGCAGCCGTCGTATACTTATTACTGGGACTTTCTGTCGTTGTGGATACTGTTTGCCGTGTCGATGGTGATTGTCACGGAGTTGACGAATCGGGCGTCGAAGGTGAAGGTTCGGTTCATCAAGCTTGCGGACCAGATAGGCGGCGTGATTCTATCGGCCTGGGTCGGTTGGGTGTTGGTGTGTTTCACGATGACGACGCTGCATGCGGCGCCGTTGGCCTGCAACTTCATGTTTGGCGGATTCCAGCCGAAGGAGCGGATGATGGTGGGTCTTGGGCCGGATCGGCAATGGCTTGGGTTCGTGCAGAAGGAATCGATGGGCGCGTTCGATCGCTCGAACGTTTTCGATCCGAAGGCGGATTTCATGCCGAACTATGCCGCGCGGCGTACGAATCTCGAAGAGCAGGTTTCGAAGAACGGATCGACGCGCGTCAACTGAGGCGGTTTTTGTCAGCCGGGAGAGGGCGAGGCGTAAGGCGTTTTTTCAATATGAAACGGCCGGCCCGAGAGGGCCCAAAAGAACTTCGCGAAGCATGATGCGTCCCAGCGTACCCGACGTTCACATTACGGATTCTCAAGACGCGGAACTGGCCGAGTATCGCTCGTTGCCGGGTCAGGCGGTGGCGGGGTTGATCTTCGGATTGTTGTCGCCTCTGGCGTTGATCGATCCGACGCTTTGGGTCATTCCCGGGCTGGGCGTTATTTTCAGCGGGTGGGCCTTGCGGCGAATCCGGCAGAGCGGAGAGGCGCTTGCCGGACGAAAGATGGCCATGTTGGGGCTGATCCTTTCGCTGCTGATGGCGGCCGCTGCGCCCGGCGATTGGCTCGTCTATCGACGGCTGGTTGCGGACGAAGGCCGGCAGTTTTCGGCGCTCTGGTTTGGGTATATCACGCAAGAGGAGCCGCAGAAGGCGTATCAGTTGACGGTTCCGCCTGCAACCCGCCAGCCGTTGGACCAGAACCTTTGGATCTTCTACCGGAACAATCTGAAGGAGCGAGAGCGCTTCGAGGCTTACGTTGAGTCGTCGCCGATCCGAACGCTTTTGGCGTTAGGTCCGCGTGCCCAGGTCCGATTCTACGATACCGGCGCGCAAAGCCGGTCGGGTCAGACCGATTATGTCGAGCTTTGGTACGCGGTCACCTATGAGGAGGAATCCGAGAAGAAGTCGTTTTTCGTTCTGGTGGCGATGTCGCGCGAGAAGATGAAGAATGGCGAGGCGGGCTGGCGGATCGCTCGAACGCAGGGCGGCGGGTATCCGAGCGGTTGGTAGCGTTTCTCATTCGTATCCGTTTGGATGCGAGTTGAACCATTTCCATGCTGTAGCGACGATGGCGTCGATCTCAGTGTATCGCGGGGTCCAGCCCAACTCATTTCGGATCTTGTCGGCGTTGGCGAAGAGTTTTGCGGGATCGCCGGGTCGCCGGGGGCCGTACTCGACGTTGAAATCGACGCCGGTGATTCGTTTGGCTGACTCGACGACTTCTTTGACCGAGTAGCCTCGGCCGATGCCGAGGTTGTAGAATCGGGCGTCGCCCGGCTGCAAGGCCTTCATCGCGACGATGTGTGCCGCACAAAGG
>JAEWUR010000078.1 GCA_023397045.1 Planctomycetota bacterium | reverse complement strand
TCCGCTCCCTTCGTTGGTTCGACCGAGCAAAACCGTCGCCTTGCCCTCGGCCGGATCCCAGGCCGCGAGCCCGTCGATGCTTGGCGATTGTTCCCGATTCAACTCCTTCAATCGGCCGGTCATTTCGGCATAGCGTTTGTAGACCCACCACGTCGCCCGTGGTTCGAACGTCTCTGGCGTGAGCAACCCGCCGAGGGTGTGGTGGATCGATTCGTTCACCTCGGGAGCATAAGGGTCCGGATTCACCGTCCGACACGCGCTTTCCACCCGCGCTCGCTCCAAATCCGCAATGGTCCGTGCGGAATAGCCCGCATTGTTGGCGTCGCCCGGCCCAGTGTATTCCGAAATGGCGAAACGGTCGATGTTAGTGATCTGCTTTTGCGCGAGCAGAGCCTTTGCTTCCGCGACCGTGTCCGATATATGGAACGCCTGGTGCCACATGAGGACGTTTGGCAGCACGTCATTGGTTTTGCAGAAGTCGAGGAATGTCGACATGAACGCGCCGTCGTATCCGGCGATTCCCGGGCCGATGATGTCGGCATTCGGATCGATCGAGCGGATCTTAACGACGGCGCGCCGCCAGGCTTCGAGATACTGCGGGGTTCCACCCGGCGCCGCCCAAAATCCGCCCGGGTTGGGCTCGTTGAAAATGTCCCATTGCACATTCATGTTCCTCATCTTCACCATGCTCACAAGCCCCTCGACGCAATCCTCCCACGGCTGCCAATTGCCGTTGTCGCCGGGCCACGGCGCATCCAAATTCCATCCGTTATACGGATACCCGTATCCATAGCGATCGGAGATTTTGACCTGAACGTATTTGACGCCTATTTCCCTGGCCTTGTTGTAGACGTCGAACAGCCCATCCACATTCGTGACGCTCCAGTTGTCGGGATGCGTCGAGATGGCTTGCGGCTTCAGCGACGTCACCAACGATTCGCCGGGGGCCAAGATGGTATTTCCGGGGGACGCCGGCTCACCCAGCCCAAACCCACTGAGGAATCCGCTGGCCCGATAGGTTACGGGCCCGACGTCGTTGCTGAAGTCGATCTTCACCCGCTCGAACGCGGCCAGGACGTCGCAAACCAATAAAAGCAGCGCAATCAATGCTACCCCGCGAAAACGACAGGTGTTCAGCCTCATGTCATGTTCCTTGCTATCGTGATGTCCTATCGGCGGAGGCGGTAAGAAAGAGGTCCTTCCGAGGCGGCAACCGGAATTGTCGCCCCGGAAAGACGCGAGGTTGGACTACTTGCGCTTGCGCCATGCGTAGCAGAGCAGGCCCAATACGCCGGTAATGAACAGCGTGATGCCACACGGTTCCGGCACGGCGGTGATGGTCGCATCCAGACCGGCGGTTTCCGATGCCCATGCGACGGTTGACGTGACCACGAAATCGAGGTTTTGGCCAGCGGCGAAATACAGAGTATTGCTGTAGCTGAACTTGCCAGCGGCAACGCTTGAATCCGTCCCAACGAACTCTGTTAGCGTGGCCGTTGAGTCGGGAAGGAACTCGCGCGAGTCGGAGGTGTTCCGCATCCCGACCGTCACGTCGGCACCGTTTATCTTCTGGTTGGTCCAATTTGCCACGACATTGTAGTATCCTGCTGTCGGGGCGACCCAGCGGACAGTGCCCCAGTTGGAAGCCGCGGGTTCCACGCCCGACGTGACCGTGACCTTTCCAGCCGGATAGTAGATGCCCCAAGACGCGTTGTAGTCCGAGGTGGTGACGTTCTTCACCGTGTTGCCTAACGGATCCCAGCCAGTCGCAGCATCGTGCCAGCCAACAAACTCGGCCGACGGGGCTTCATGAATGTCGTAGGCGTGGAACGTACCCTCGGGACCCGATAGGTAACCACGTTGCCAGGCGACGGAACTGTCGTTCAGGGTGGTCGAAAAATCGCGGGCATACTGCCAGTCGGCGCTCGCCGTGGTCGCGAATACCAGCAAGATTACAATCGCGGCCAGTGTTTCCAGACGTTTCATAACTACTGTCCTTTCAAAGAAATAGCGTTCACTCGTTAACTTAAAAAACAGGACGACGCTTGACACCTATCAGTGATCGATCGGTTTGTCGGTTGCCCTCCTTTCTCCGGCTCTGTCCGCGAGTTCCAAACGCGGGTCGCCGAACATGGCCCAGTCGGCAAAAAAGTCGTCGCGGCCGTCGGTCGCGACCAACGTCAGAAAACGATCTTCCCGGCCGATCCGGAGTGAGATCGAGAACGCGCCGTTCGGTAAGGATACTTCTCGTCTCCGCCATCGCATCTGGCCGTCGACAAGCACGATCAGATCGGTTAATCCCACGCTGGTGTTGCCCGCCGTGGCGAGGAAACGAACAATTTCATGCTTAGGACACGCCTTGCGGATGGCATCCAGGTCGAACGTAATTCCTTTGTTGGCGTGGAGGAACAAAACGCCGTGGCCTTCCGCGGAATAATCGACGCCGCCGATCTCCATCGATGCCGTCGCTTGCCCCGGATACGGCGGGTCGAGCGGAATGACGCCGCCGACCATGACGCACCCTCCCGCAACGTTCCGCGTCGTGACGAAACCGCTGAATCGATGGCCGGCCGAGTCGACCTGCACCGGTCCGTTATCGCGATCGGGAATAAAGACGCCATCGACGAAGGGCAGGTCCGCGACGGGATGATATCGCCCATCGCCGACGATGGTGTTATACTCCGGCTTGTGTTCCGCCAGCACGTTGCCGGTTACGGGATGAATGAGGCCGCACCGCTTGCCCGAAAACCCGTCGCCGCCGGCCACCGCATCGACCAGGTCGAACATCTTGGTTTTGGGATGGGCGATTCCCGCAATATCGCGGACGAAGCGAGAAGGGGTGAAAGCGTGAACGGCGACAAGGTTCGTTTGCCCTTCACGGCGTTCGACGCGGGCGGTCTCGTCTTTGCGCAGCACCTGGCCGTCGCCCAAGGAATTGCCCTGCTCGCCAACTTGTTGCACTCGAACCGACCCACGAAACACATGCGATGTGGTCGAACCCTGCTCGTCGACCTCGACGCCGAACTCCGTGCCGAGGTCAGTGATGACGGCCGTGGGAGTTTTGATAGTGAATAGTGGGTGGTGGGTAGTGGATAGTGAGGACGGAGAAATGGCGGATGGCGAATGGCGGATGGCGGACGTTTTTTGTTTGTCACTAACCACTGACCACTGGCCACTGGCCACTTTTTCTGAGGGACTAGGGACTAGGGGCTGGGGGCTGGAGATTTCTAGCCGCTGACCACTGACCGGTGACCGCTTCTCGACACGAGCGGTCAACCTGCCTTGGGAAAGATATCCGCCGGCCGTCGAATTCACTTCGTACGTGACCGGTCCCTGTAAAACGACCGTTGCTCCGGTGTCGTAGGCGATTTCCATCAAGCCGGACGCCAGGGCATACTTCTGTCCCATG
>JAEWUR010000074.1 GCA_023397045.1 Planctomycetota bacterium | reverse complement strand
GATCGAGGCGACGACGGTGAAGATCGTCAAGAAGGACGGTCTTCGCGAGCCGTTCGATCATGCGAAGATCAAACGCGGGCTGGAAAAGGCCTGTTGGAAACGGCCTGTCAGCGACGACCAGATCGAGGCGATCGTCGCCGCGGTCGGCAACGAGTTGGAAGCGACGTTCGATTCGGAAGTCGAGAGCCGGCACGTCGGCGAGTTGGTGATGCAGCACCTGCGCGAGGTCGACGAGGTGGCCTACGTCCGTTTTGCCAGCGTATATCGGCAGTTCAAGGATGTTAAGGATTTCGTCGAGGAGTTGCGTCCCATGTTGGCCGACTCGCGACAGATCGATTAAACGCGCTATGGATTGGGTCCAAGATCATGGCGATTTGCTGGGCTGGCTGAGCTTGGTTTCGCTGCTAATATTCCTCGGCACTCTCATCGCGGTTCCGTGGCTGGTCGTGCGAATTCCCAGCGATTTCTTTGTGCGGCGTCAACACTATGCCGATCGCTGGCAGCCCGATCATCCGGTGCTCCGGGTGCTGTTCCTGATCGTGAAGAACGTCTGCGGAATCGTGCTGGTTTTGATGGGCGTCGCGATGTTGGTGTTGCCGGGCCAGGGGATTCTGGCCATCCTGATCGGGCTGCTGTTTCTCGATTTTCCCGGCAAATTCGCGATGGAGCGATGGCTGGTCGAGCGCCGTCCGGTGATCCATGCGATCAATTGGCTTCGAGCGAAGGCGCATCGCGAGCCGCTCGATCTGCCGAAATCGTGACGTTGCGGACTATTGCGACAAGGTGACGCAGCCGGTCATCATGGCAGCCCATCGCGAGGGATCGACCTGCGGTTCGTTGGCCGACGGCACGCGCCAGGCGATCAGTTCATAGAAATTGCCGTCTTCGCGGAAGTAGATATCCAACACGCCGGGCATCGACTCGTATTGTTGTGCGCCGGTTTGGCTGGTCGTGTAGAATTCTTGGGGGCCAGTGAATTGGATTTTGCGCCATGGGACCTTTTGGCCCTCGGGCGTTTGGCCTTCGAAATTGGCCCATTCGGTGACCGTGCCGCCTTTGGCCATCAATTCGTTCTTCCAGTTCTGCTCGGGATTCGCGCCGCTGGTGGCTTTGTCGACGGCGGCCACATAGCAGTAGTAGGATGTCTTTTTGCCGTCGGGGCCGTCGATGAAACCTTCGTAGGTCAATTTCAACCACGGCAGTTCGAACAGCATCGGCGTCGCACGGCGGGCATCGACCGGATTGTCGGCGGGCATGTCCTTAACCAACGGCGAATCCTTGAACAGCGTTGGCACCCGCATGGAAACGCCGACGCCCGGCAGCGCCTGCGGTGCATACAATTCGTTGAAATTCAGCACGACCTTGGGCTGGGTCGGCCGGCGGGAAAGACGCTGTTCATACTCGCCCGTTCCGCAGCCGGCAACGACGACGCTCAGGATTAGAAGGACGGCAGGACGTTGGTAGGTCATGGATGATGGTTCCGGGTTTGCGATGGCTGAGGGGAGAGAGCAATGTCTTTATACGGGACGCCCTCACCCTAACCCTCTCCCGGAGGGAGAGGGGACGAAATACAGGCCTCTCCCGGAGGGAGAGGGGACGAATGACAGCCCTCTCCGCGAGGGAGAGGGGACAGGCAAGCATTGATTTTAGTGCGGTTTCGACGAGGCTGCAAGAATGCTCGTGCCCGCCAGGGTGGTTTTAGCGAAAGATCATGAGCCCGAAACCCTCGGGCTGAACGGAGACGGCGGCGGGCGTGCTCCAGGACTGGAATCCGACGGTTGGGATCGTGCGTTGCAGGCCGACGGCCCAGGTTGCATCCGGCGGCGGCGATGCGGCGACCAGTTCGACCCAGGGGATCGCGGCCTCGGCGGTCCAGATGCCACGGTCCTGCGCCGTGGCGACGAACCAGGCGGGATCCCAGGTGGCATCGTTCCAGCAGGAATCGTTGGTCCAACCCCGGCGGTCGATTGCCAGGCGGTAGAACGTGCTGAAATCGCGATCGATGTCCAGGAACACCTCGATCCGATCTTCGGACGACAGGTCGGCATCGCGCGGCCGCGCGGTCGACGGATCGTTGGGCGGCGTTTCCTCGGCGTCGGGGATGCGGCACCGGGCGGCGAGGTAGAGGAACTCGTCGTCGTGGGCGAGCATCACTTCGGCCGGCCAAGGGCCGTCGTCGTGTTGCGCGCTTTGTAGTGCGATCGGCTTCGTTTGCTTCCAGACGGGATCGTCCAGCAGGCCGTCCAGATGCGGCTTGGCGGGCGATGCGGGGCAGACGATCGTCGGCCGGTCGTCGGTTGGGTGGTAGCTCTGTAACTGTTCTGCCCGGCGCGTGTCGCCCAGTCCGCGATAGGCTGCCGCCAAGGGGAGACAGAGCCTCGGTTCGGCAAACAGTTGCGGTTGAATTCGTTCGATCTGACTTCCCACGGCGACGGCTTGTTGGAATCGCTTGGCGGGGTCTCCGCCGCGTTCGGCGCGCCATGCGGCCTCGGCGCTGGCGTAGTATTGCAGTTCCCAGAGCAACGACGGTGGCGCCAGGCCATGTTGTGGATAGCGATCGGCCAGCAGTTGAAACGTCTCGGCCGCCAAGGGCCATCGGCCGGTGTGACAGAAGCGATCGGCAAGTTGGAATAGGATCTGTCCTCGACTTTGATCGTCGAGGTCGGCCGTCAGTTCGTCGATTTGTGCCAACAGCGCCTCGACCGACGCGGCCGAGCTGCCTGCGCGATCGAGGATGGCCAACACGTGGCGGCGTTTCTGCGCGATGCGTTTTCGGAGATCGACGATTTCGCTCGGCAACGGCGCCAGGGTTCGACGCGCCGGTCCACCGGGCTCCAGCGCGATGCCGGCGAAGAAGTCGCGTTGTGCCGGGAATTCCTCCACCGTTTGAAGCACCTGAAAACCAAGGGATTGCGGCGACGGCGTGAAGCGGTCGTCGAGCAGCCCACGAGGTTCGGCCGCGACCTCGGCAGGCGTGCGGCCCAACTGCACGGAATACTGTTCGGTGGTCAAGTCGATGGAGCCTCGCGCGCCGCGTGGCAAGGCGGCGAAGACTCGCTTGACCGTCCAAGGTTGTAGACCGGCGGCGGCGATCTGCTCGGGGCACGCGCGTGGGTCGGCCGCCTGGGCGACGGCTTCGAGCACGGCTTGATGGATCAGGCAATGCAGTGGCGCATTTTGCGGGTCGTCGAAACGCCCACCCTTTGGCAAATCGTGCGTCAGAAGGACCTCGGGCCGCCACATGCGAATCTGGCGAACGAGGTAGGCCTGCAACCGCCCGGCGCCTTGGCCTTGGTTCATCCGATCCCAAGCGTCGAGGATCTTTTCTTCGGACAGACGCAGGCCCGACTGTCGCAGAGGAAATTGCCATGCGGCCTCGGCGCCGACGCCGCCGACGCCGACGACCGCTTCGTGCAGCCGGTCGTTCAGGGGGACATTGTCGCGAGGCGGATTCTCGATGTCGCGGCGGCCCAGCACGTTGATGACGATGCGATAGCCGTTTGCCTCGCCCGCCTGGGCAATCATTTCGAGCGGAACGTCGTCCGGCTCCGCCAGCAATGCCAACATCGCGGCTTGTTGGCCGCCGGACCGTTGTCGTTGCCACGATCGGCCACCGTCCGCCGTGGCCAGGATGAGGCCCAATTCGCCGACGGCCCAGCCGTGTTGATCGTCGACGAACGTCATCGCTCGCAAGGGCACGGTCGAGCCCGTCGCGAACGTGTGCCATGTTCGTCCGGCGTCGGGCGAATGGAAGACGCACGTCCCCGGCGTGCCGGCGATCCAGCAATTTCGGCCGTGGACGGCCAGGGCGGAGAGATCGAGCTCGCCGGTGTGGGGCGGCAATGTGCCGGGCGGCGGCTGCCACGCGATGTCGCGTTTATTGCAGCAAAGGACCAGACCGCCGTCGCCGACCAGCCAGCCATCGCCGGAAGGAGAGAACTGCATTTGGGTCAGGCTGCGCAGATCGAACCGTTCGGCTCGGGCAGGGTCGATTTGCCCGGCGTGAATCGCGGAGGTCGCGCCGTTTCGGCCGGCCAGCGCGCCGGTGTGCGGATCGAGGAAGTCACCGGCCGTCCAACCGCCCGGCTGGGCATGACCGGGAACGGGCAGCCAATGCCGGCCGCCGTCGTCGGTCGAAAAGACGCCTGTCGGATACATGGCCGAGGGACATCCGATGGCCCAGGCACGGCGGGCGTCAAAAAAACGGACGCGACGCAGGGCCGGCAGTCCAAGATTCGGAGTCTCGGCCCACGTTTGCCCGCCGTCGGTCGTTGCCAGAATGATACCGGTGCTGGTGTGGGTGTAGGGATGCGTGAAACCGCCGGCAGCCCAGCCGAATTGTTGGTTCAGGAACCAAACGGATCGCAAGGTGCAAGTCGCGGCGGAAGATTGGCGTTGCCAAGTGTTGCCGCCGTCGGTCGTTGCAACGATCGTGCCACGGTCGCCCACCGCCCAACCATTTTGGGCATCCACGAAACAGACGTCGTTCAGCCGGGCGTCGGTGGCCGTGGCATCGGCCGAGGGCGACGTGAGCGACAGCAGCGCCAGTGCAAAAAATGCGTGCATTGCGACTTCGTTGTTGAGTCCAAGGCTGTTCTGGAATCAATAATCGTTCACAATGCAGGGCGCGTGTCAAGAGCGTTCAAGAAACGAACCGGGACAGCTCGGCGTTCGAACTGTCCCGGGTAAAAACGGAAGGTATTGATACTCAGGCAGGAAGTGTTGGGGGGATCGTGTCCGAAAACTCCTGTTCACCGGCCTCCCGTTGGTCGGCCTCCCAACAACGTCTTTGGAACCGAATAATCGTTGTTCCAACGCGCCGCGATTTACCACGGTCCGCGGATATAATAATCGCCCAACTGGTCGGTGCTCGAAGGCCAGGCGGGCGTGGGACGGAACCACGAGCGTTTATAGAC
>JAEWUR010000642.1 GCA_023397045.1 Planctomycetota bacterium | reverse complement strand
GTCATGAACACTGAATTCAGTTTGGCCGGAGAGACGAGCGTCGTGGCGCTGCCCGATCACGTTGATCCGTTGGAGCGGCAGTTTCAACGGCTGAAGGTGAGCATTCACCAGCATCTGGTGGAATCGCTGGATCCGGGCCAGTTGAACCGGATCAAATCGCTTCCGCGCGAATCGAACGACGTGCAGCGTTGGGCGGCCGAGGTTTGCAGCACCCAGGGCGATTTGCCGGCCGACGTGGACCGCGACCGATTGGCGGAAGAGCTGACGGCCGAGGTATTCGGCCTGGGGCCGCTCGAAAAATGGATGCAGGACCCGACGATCAGCGATATTCTGGTCAACGATCCGTACACGGTTTATATTGAGCGAAACGGCCGGCTTGAGCTGACCGATACGATCTTTGCCGACGAAGACCACCTTTTGCGGATCATTCAGCGCATCGTGGGGCGCGTCGGACGGCGCATCGACGAGACGAGTCCGATGGTCGACGCACGACTGCCGGACGGGTCGCGCGTCAACGCGACGATTCCGCCGTTGTCGATCGGCGGGCCGACCCTTTCAATTCGTCGATTCGGCGTCCATGCTTTGACGATTCACGACCTGTTGGCCAACGGCTCGCTGCCGCGCGAAATGGCACAATTCTTGGGTGCGGCCGTTCGGGCTCGCGTGGCGTGCGTCGTTTCGGGCGGCACCGGCGCGGGCAAGACGACTTTGCTGAACGCCCTGAGTTCGTTCATACCGGAGACCGAACGCACGATTACGGTCGAAGACTCGGCCGAACTGCAATTCCAACGCCGGCATTGGGTGCGCATGGAAGTCCGTCCGCCGAACACCGAGGGGGTGGGCGAAGTGACCCAGCGCGACCTGGTCCGAAACTGCCTGCGCATGCGTCCCGATCGGATCATCGTCGGCGAAGTGCGCGGGGCCGAGGTGTGGGACATGCTCCAGGCGATGAACACCGGCCACGACGGTTCGTTGACGACGATCCACGCGAACAACACGTCTGACGCGTTGGCGCGGCTGGAAATGATGGTGGCCCTGACGGGTTTTGAACTGCCGGTGTCGGTGGTGCGGCAATATATTGCCTGCGGGATCACGCTGATTGTGCAGTTGGCGCGACTGGCCGGCGGACCGCGGCGCGTGATGCGCGTCTCGGAATTGTTGCGGGTCGAGAACGGGGCCTACGTTCTCGAAGACATTTTTGGATATGAACAGACGGGCGTTGACGAGCGCGGCGCGGCCCAAGGGCACTTTTTCGCCACGGGCTACAAACCGGCGTGTCTGGCGCAACTGGAGATCGCGGGCATTCACTTGCCGGAGACGATTTTCCAGGAGCGGAAGATCTTGCCGACGGATGAGACAACCCCCTGACCGGGAAGAGAATCATGGACCTATCGTTAGTGACGCTTCTGATTTTCCTGGCCGTGGCGTCGATTTGCGCCACATTGTTGTTTTTGGTGCGCGACCTGTTTCGACGTCGCCCGGCCGAGACGACCGAGTTGGACCTGAGCACGCTGGTGCCGCCGAAGGAACTCCCTCCGGTCGACGAATCGTGGTTGGGCCGTCTCGCGTCGGAGTCCGGCTATGGATTCACGAGCGAAACGATCGTGCTTTTGGCCATTCTGATCGCGCTGGCCGTGGGCGGGGCTTTGTTTATTTGGCAAGACGACCCGCTGGCAGCGACCGTGGGCGCGATACTTGGCGTTTTGGTCGTGCTGGTGACGCTTTCGTACCTGCGTGCCCGACGGATCCATGCGATTCGCGAACAGTTGCCCGATTGCATGGACCTGATGGCCGGGCGGTTCGCGCCGGTGAGTCGTTGGACCAGGCGATCGGGTTGGTTGGGAACTCGCAGCTTCGGCCATTGGCGGCTGAGTTTCGGTATTGCGCAAGCCAGATGAAGATGGGATTGTCGCTTGAATCGGCGATTCGGCGGATGGTTCAGCGGGTGCCGACGATGGAGACGCGCATTTTGGCGATGACGCTGATCGTCCAGCGACGGCGCGGCGGCAACCTGCCGACGACCTTGGAGCGATTGTCGCGCGTGTTTCGGGATCGGCTGAGCTTTTTCCGGCAGTTCCGAGCGGCGACCGCGTTGGGACGCAGCAGCGCGACGTTGATTGCGTTGCTAGCGGTCGGCGTCGACATTTTCATGGTCTTTGGCAACTCGGAGTATGCGCAGCGGTTGGTCAATACGACGGTCGGGCAGACCATTTTGATCGTGTCGCTGCTGTTGCAGGCCGTGGGAATCCTATGGATCGTATGGTTGTTCCGGTCGCGCTATTGAGGATGGATAGGACAGAAGCCGCGGCGTCGGTGAAGTCGCGATTGAGAAGAAGGTGATGAGCAAATGATCGATCTGATTAGCATTGCGACGTTTGTATTCGTGGTGGGAGCGATCTGGATCGTGGCCTGGGCGGTGTTGCGACCGACGCGAACGGCCACGGCCGCCGCAGGGCTGGCAGGCTGGTCGGCCGAGTCGCCGAGACCGAACCCCTTGCTCATGGGGTTGGCGGCCCAATTACCCCAGTCCTTGTTGAACGGCGAGGAGTTGGATAAAGACCTTCGCCGGGCGGGGTATTATCGTCCTTTTGCGAAACAGCGGTTCCTCGCACTGCGGAACGGG
>JAEWUR010000049.1 GCA_023397045.1 Planctomycetota bacterium | reverse complement strand
CAACTGCATCACATCCGACCAGCGGATGCGGCGGGACTTGCCGAGCTTGACATAGGGGAGATCGCCGCGGTCCATCAAGGAATAAATCGTTGAGCGACCCAATGCCAAATGATCGGCGGTCTGGGGTACAGTGAGCAGCACGGGGACGTCCGGCAACATGCGATTGGCGGGCTTTGTCATTCCATTTATCTCCCGGTGTACGCGGTTGTTTTGGCCATCGTAGCCATATCGCATAGTATACAGGCGTACTTGCGTAAGTCTATTGTTTCTGGTATGTTATCGGTAAACATATCGGTGACGTGGGAGGCTAGCTATGCCGCGATTACCCTTCCTGCTGCAATGGAATGTTTCTCCGGAGGGGCATGAATGGTTCGATGGCCCGGGAGTCGATGGGGACCGGATTTCACCGCGATCGAGCCGATTTCTGCTCCCGCGGGAAAAAAGCCGCAATATGGTATGGCCTTCCTACGATCCCCTTCGAGAGACGGGTCTGTTCCGTCAGTTGGGCGATCTGCCCATCAATGAAAATGCCATCATCGGCTTCGCCGACCGGTATGGTTTGCTGACGCAGGGCGATGCGGTTCTGGCCAAGGGCGGTTCTCCTGTACTGTCGGTCCTGAAACACACCGGAAAGCAGATTCCCGTGCGAGCCGGTGATCTGCTAACGCGGTGGATCAACAACATTCGCAGCATGAAGGTCTGCTTAGCGCTCTGGGAACACGCCCGCGCTGGGAGACGCAAGTATCTTAATGCAGTGGTCAAAGTAGTCCCACGTTTCGAAGTCGTCGGCTTCGTGTCGGCTCTTGTACGATTTGCCCCAAGCGGGGTTCTGTTGCCCGCTAGAGACTATGAAATCAAGCCGACCCGCGCAACGATCTTGGCGACCGTCCGAAATCAATGGGTCCCGCTCGGTGAACCCGGACTATTGGCTATCGCCAAAAGTTCCACGCCGGTGGCGCCACCGCCAAGCTTCTATGCCGGCGAGTGCTACCCATTTCCGATGGCTCGGGACGCGGAACATCCCAGCGATTTGGTGGGCTTTGGCGTGACGTTTCCCAAAGGCAATATCCCCGAAAATGATATCCTCCGGTTAACCAAAGCTCTAGTGACCACCGAAATATCGAGGAACCTTGGCGGCATTCGGCCGGTGATTGTCGGCCAAGCCAAATTGGCTTGGGGGGAACTGCGATTTGTGCCGGCAACCCTTGAACAATGCCTATGGCTCCAGTTCGCCGAAGCGGTCTGCGGAGACAAAGAATTCCGCGAGTGCCTAGTGTGTCACAAACCATTTGAGATTTCGCCTGATGTGGCGCGCACCAATCGTTTACTCTGCAGCGCCACCTGCAAGGTACGGGCTTATCGCCGCCGTAAAAAGCAATCCGTACGTCTTTGGGAGCGAGGTTACACAGTCGAACAGATTAGTGAAGAGGTTGGTTCGGACGCCGCCAAAGTACGTAAGTGGCTGGCGCAACGCATGGCGGCCCAGAAACTGCCGGTGGCGGAAATCGCCAAGACATTGGGAATATCTGTTAGCGAGGTCACCAAGTTGCTCAACAAGCCGAAAGGAAAAAACGATGGAGCGTGAACGATCGACGCCAGATCTTCTGGGCAATGATGGCAAGGAAAAACCGGCCGCCAAACGGGGCGTGAACCGCCGCAAGAAGATATTGTTCAATCCAAGCAAACGCCGCGGCTGCGGCGAGGGCTCGATCTACCAGCGCACGAACGGCACGTGGTGCGCGACCTACAGCGCCGGCTACAATGAAAAGGGTAAACGGAAACGCCGGACGATCTTCGGCAAGACCAAGCAGGCCGTGCAGAACAAATTGCACAAACTGCTCAGCGAGGTGGCGGCCGGTACGCCGGTCGAGCCGCATCGAATGACAGTCGGCGAGTTTATGGACCGCTGGCTGACCGGCGCGGCCAAAACCGTTGTGAAACCAACCACCTATGCCAACTACGAAGGCGTGATCAAGAACCACATCAAACCGCATCTCAGCGGCGTACCTCTGCAGAAATTGGCGGTCATTCACATCCAAGGGCTCTATAGCGCGATGGCCCGCGATGGCAAGAGTGCCGAGACCATCCGTCTGACTCATGCCGTCCTTCGCCGCGCGCTGAAACAGGGCGTGCGATGGCGGCTCATCCCCTATAACGTCTGTGCCGATGTGGATCGTCCCCGAGTCGCCAAGGCCGACATCGCACCGTTGAATGCCGAACAGGTTGCCAAGTTCCTGAAAGTCACCGAGCACGATCGCCATAGCGCGCTGTTCACTCTGGCCATCGCGGCCGGGATGCGATCGGGCGAGTTGTTTGGGTTGCAATGGCCCGATGTGGACTTGAAAGCCGGCGTGATCATGGTGACGCACACGCTGACCGAATTGCAGGGCAAGTTGTTTTTGACCGAGCCCAAGGCGGCCAAGGGGCGGCGGTGTATCAATCTGCCCGCCGTGGCCATCGAAGCCTTGAAGAAGCACCGAAAACAGATGCGCGCCGAAGGCCACGATGATGTCCCTTGGGTCTTCTGTGATACACAAGGCGGACCACTGCGACGAAGTCATTTCCGCGAGCGCGTCTTCAAGCCGCTGTTGAAGAAGGCTGGCCTGCCCGACATCAGGTTCCACGACCTGCGGCACACGTCGGCGACGCTGCTGCTTTCCGCGGGTGTGCATCCCAAAATCGTTCAAGAACGGCTCGGCCACTCGCAAATCTCCGTGACGTTGGACACCTACTCGCACGTTCTGCCCACCATGCAACTCGAAGCGGCCGACAAACTCGACAGCATTCTGCGCGGCGGGGCAGCGTAGCAATAGCGAACATCGCCCGGCCTCACTGGCGATCTTATCCCATCCCCGCCCACGTTGCGCGTGTGGGCACACGTTGCGTCCTTGTCTCGCAACGGGCATTCCCTTTCGCCGATCCGATTCTCCGCACCACGTGCAAAACTGCGCCCCACACGGTGCGAACCCGCCATAAGCGTGGCTCTCGGTAAGAATTACCAGAAGATTACATCGTTTTCGGCGGTGAGCGCTTGATTCTTTTGGCAGCGCATGGCTCCTGTCTCACTGATGTCGGCGGATGCATCATTGCCGGCAAAAACATCAATGGGAGCCAAACGATGAAGAACGTGCATCAGGTCAAGATTGCCGCCGATGTCGAACGATGGAAGGCGGAAGGACGCTGGATCGATCGCGGCCGGTGGATACAGGCCGGTCCGGGCCCAAAGGAATACCATCCGACGCGTGCCGAGATTCTCGCCAAATGCAAGTTGTTCCGCAGCACACCTAATCGGCACGGCGCTCATGCCCGAGCCCCGCGCGGCGGCGAATTCGCGATTCCGTCGCTGGCCGGCATCTGACGCAAGGCGTCCTCCAAGGTTTTGCCGTCAAATCGCCCAATTGCAGCATTTGCGGCTGGAATTGTGGTCCAGCGCAAGCCGAAAACAACAGTGCTCCAGCAACCTCCGCGAAGGGGCCCACACGACAGCACCAGTCGACGATCCCACGAGGATCACGGCTTGGTGTCTGTCGGTGTGGCTATCCATGAAAACAATCCGATCACTTCGGCGCACCACAACAGAACTTGTATTTGCGGCCGCTGCCACAGGGACAAGGAGCGTAGCGATCTGCTTTCGGCGGCTTCTTGGTGGATGACGGAACAACATCAACCATGTCGCGCATCTGCTTTGAATGCGAGTGCAGCCCGGGAAACATCTCGCCGTGACGCTCGATCATCGGCAGGATTACTTGTTGCCGAAATTCGGCAAACTCCCCATCGGTCATGTTCAGCGCCGGCTTGAAGTTTTGGATGGATTCCTCCCGTTGGCCCTCAGGCAAGAGCGCAAGGTTCCAGCACATCTGAGCCAGCTTCATCGCACGGTTCATGCTATCGATGGATCCATCGCCCTGATCAAGAAGCGGTTGGGCGTATTCCATGATCGATTCGGCAATGACTCCCATGGGCAACTCCTTTCACAACAAGTCCGCGTGACCTTCAACCCGTCTCGCGCTGCTGCGAGTGTAGCCATTGCCGCGGACACAGGCAAGCAGGGGCCGCCGCCTCGCAGAATTTGATCGGCAAAAGACGACAACCCTGACGCTCTTGCAACCGACCACGATTCGTCGTTAGAATAACGTCACCTTGCGAAATCCGTGATTCGACAAGTCTGTGCAATATGAGAAGGTCCGGCGCTTGCCCGCCCGTCGTGAGCTGGCATCGCGAGTGTATTCTTTTCCGAGGAGGCTTTTATGTCTGCGAAACGTCCGAAGGAATTGAGTGACAACAACGCCATACAGATCGTACTGAAGAGCCATCCTGAATGGCGAACCGGCTGGGAACGTGGCACATTGCCCGACGAAGTCATCGGCGAGGATGGTCAGCCGATGAGCCCGCGAATGCACATCGCAATTCACACGATCGTCGAGCGGCAACTGGCGACGGACGACCCGAAAGGCATTGTGGCCATCGCACACGAAATGGAGCAGGCGGGCATGTCGTCCCATGAGGTCCGTCATGCAATCGGTCAAGCCGTGTCCGGCCAACTCTGGGCCATGAGCAAGGAGCGTCGCGCATTCAACTCGGCCCAATACTTCGCGGAATTGCGGAGGATTATCGAATCTCACAAACAGGGCGGCATGCAATGAGCGAGTATCAATACGTTGCGTTCCGTGCGATTGACAAGGCGGTCAGCGCAAAAGACCTTGCCTACATGCAGCAGCAATCTTCGCGCGCCGAAGTTACGCCGTGGTCATTCGAGAATGAGTATCATTTCGGCGATTTTCACGGAAACGCACCGGAGATGTTGCGGCGGGGATATGATATCCACCTGCATTACGCGAACTTCGGTGTTCGATCGCTACTCATACGGTTGCCCAGCGGTTTTCCTGATGCCCGGGCCGCCAAGACGTACCTCGCCGGCGATTCGCTTCGATTCTTGAAGGACAAGCAAGGCTCGGGCGGCATTCTGGCGATTGAGCCCTATCACGAACCGGGTGATCTCGATGAGTTATGGGACCTGAACGAAATGCTGGATCGGCTTGTCGCTCTGCGGTCGGAGATCCTCGACGGCGATCTGCGACCCTTGTATCTTGCACATTTGGCGGTTGGCCAGGACGGCAATCACGACCCGGAAGAAACGGTTGAGGCGGCCGTTCCCGCCGGTTTGAAAAATCCAACGGATGCACAATGTGCATTGGCCGAGTTCCTTGGACTTGGCGAAGCGATGATCGCAGCCGCAGCCCGTGAAAGCGGACCAATGCCGGCCATGGAAGACCGGCGATCTCGCTATGCCGCGTGGATTGCCGATCAACGAGAAGCCACCAAGGACGCATGGTTGGTCGAGTTGCTCGTGGACTCGGAATCGCCGGTGCGATCGAAGATTCGCGTGGAGTTCGAGAAGGTTTCGTCCAAACCGTCATGGCCGTCAACGAACGTGGGCCGAACCATCGCTCAGTTGCAGACTGCGGCAGAGGAAATCGAACGGGAGCGAAAGAATGCGGCGGCAGCCAAGGCTACCCGCGATCGAGCCAAACGGCTCAAAATGATGGCTGCCGACCCAACACCGTTTCTCCGTGAAACGGAGCGGCTCGTGGGCCAGCGTTCGACAGAGGCATACGAGCAGGTCGGTGAGATTCTCGCTGATTTGCGTGAGGCGCTCGGTGGTGGCAAACAAGCTGGCGCGGCCGCGAAACAGGCCCTGAAGCTCAAGACGGAAAACCCTAAGCTCAATTTGTTGACGGCCGCGCTCCGTAAGCGAGGTTTCATTCCGAAATGACCGATTTTCAATCGCATTGTCAGATCGGTTCCGCGCACCCCTGTTATAGAGCCCGTGGACGTCGCCCAATGTTTGCCAGTGTCCGCCATCGTCCGTCACGCGAGCCAAAATATTCGTCCGCCATCATCCTGCTACGTTCACCGGCGTCTGTTGTCTCGGACTTTCGAGATTGGCTACATCTTGGCTACATTCCAGCCCGGCAGTGGGGAGTCGTTGATGCTGCTCAAGAAAAAGAAAGACCACGCAACTCTTGGCGTGGTCGATAGTTACAAAGCGGAGGGCACGGGGCTCGAACCCGCAACCCCATTACTGGGGCACCACATTTCCAGTTGGACACGACGCTCGTCCGTCATCGTCTAATACGCCCGAAGTTGTACAGGTTGTAGGGTTGCGGAAAGGCCGAGATTTCATCGTTGTTTTGGAATGTCATCATTTTGGGATAGCTCGCGGCGTCACGTTCGCTAACCTCTGCTTCGTCGTCGCCAGCAGTAGGCGGCGGTGGTCAGCAATGCCGTGGTTGCCAAGGCAAAAAAAGATGGTTCCGGGACCGAAGAAAAGGCGTTAGCGAAACGAATTCCAAGATCGATCTGTCCTTGCGTTCCATAATGCCCGCCATAGATCTGCTGAAGATCGTCGGTGTCGATCCAGGCGGAATGTCCAACCGCGGAAGGAACGGACATCTGCGC
>JAEWUR010000042.1 GCA_023397045.1 Planctomycetota bacterium | reverse complement strand
GCCGGCGGCACGGGCCTGAATCTGACCGCTGCGTCACACGTGATCCATTTCGATCGCTGGTGGAAACCGGCCGTCGAGAACCAGGCGACCGACCGTGCCTTTCGCATCGGCCAGAAACGCAATGTGCTCGTTCATAAGTTCGTCTGCCAGGGAACGATCGAGGAGCGCATCGACGCGTTGATCGACGAAAAACGCCAGTTGGCGGCGGACTTGTTGGAAGGCGGCGCCGAAAAACTGCTGACCGAAATGAACGATACCGACCTGATTCGCTTCGTCTCGCTGGACATGGAACGAGCAAGCGTATAAAGTCCCCTCTCCCGCCGGGAGAGGGCTAGGGTGAGGGCCGATCTGGATTATAATCTCATTCTTCGGCAATTCTCCAGGAGACTCGTCATGCGATACGGCTATGGCTATTACGGTGGATACGGCGGCTGGGCCCCTTACGTGTCGGTTGCCGAGCGTCGTCGCCGTGCGATGAAAAAGATGGACGCCCTACGAAAGAAAGGCATCGACATCCAGCCAATCCAGATCGAAGGCCGCAAGATCGCCAAAACGTTTTGGGGTGAGGCATGGTGCGGCCACCTGGAATCGTTCAGCGACTACGAAAACCGCCTGCCACGCGGGCGGACCTACGTCCGCAACGGCTCGGTGTGCCACTTGGCCATGAACAAAGGCGTCGTCGAGGCGAAGGTCTCCGGGTCGGAAGTCTACGATGTGAAGGTGACGATCAAGACGCTGCCCGGTGCGAAGTGGATATCGCTCAAAACGCGGTGCAGCGGCCAGATCGGCTCACTGCTCGAACTGCTCCAAGGCCGGCTTTCCGATCATGTGATGGCCGTGGTCACGCATCAGCAGGAGGGACTCTTTCCTCTGCCCGGTGAAATATCGTTCAAGTGCAACTGCCCCGATTCGGCGCGGATGTGCAAGCATATCGCCGCCGTGCTTTACGGCGTCGGCGCCCGGCTGGACGACAAGCCCGAGTTGCTTTTCGCCTTGCGCGGCGTCGACCACGAGGAATTGATCGCCGCCGACGCCGAGAACGCCCTCTCGGCAGCCACATCCCGTGGGAAATCGAAACGGTTGGCCGAGTCGGCACTCGGCGACGTTTTCGGCATCGAACTAGGCACCGAGCCGGCACCAGCCCCGAAATCCACCGCCAAGACGCGAGCCAAGCGAACGCCCCGAACGACGAAAAAAGCTGCTCCCCGCAAGGTTTCTGTCAGAAAACCCAAAGCAGCCGCCAAGAAGAAAGCCGCCAAAGCATCGACGGTAGTCGGCAAAGCAAAAAAGAAGGTTGCCAAGCCAAAAAAGAAACCGGCCAAGAACTCGTCAAAAAAAGCAGCGAAAGCGACCAAACTCCGTGGCCGATGATCAACCATCGTTTGAATCAGAGGCATGAATTGTATTGACAAAACGAAGCATCATCTGTCGTCTACGCCCTCGTGTTCTAGCAACGCACCTTAATGTGAGAAGATTATGGCCTCTACATCTTATCTCTGTACCGAATGCCCGTACCGCCATTGGTTGTCATTTCGAAACCAACACTGCCGCATCCGGTTTCCCAATGGTAGTGTTCTGCTTCCTACCCCCTCAACCCCTCCAACACCGCCCCAAACTGTTCCAGTGCCGTTTGCATGTCGTCAACGATCTCCTGCGCCAACACGTCCGGGTCGGGCAGGTCGTCGGAATCTTCGAGGCTCTTGTCCTTCAGCCAAAAAATATCGAGATTCACCTTGTCGCGTTTGATTAGCTCATCGTAATCGAACGACCGCCAACGGCCTTCGGGGTTCTTCTCGGTCCACGTCTGACGACGCCGATGGCGATTGTCGGGATTGTAGCATTTCACGAACTCGTCGAGGTCAGACCGCTGAAGCGGGTTGGTTTTCAAGGTAAAGTGCATATTGGTCCGCAAGTCATAGACCCACAGCGTCTTCGTCCACGGCTTCTCCTGGGCAGGCTTGGCGTCGAAGAACAAAACATTGGCCTTCACGCCTTGGGCATAGAAAATGCCGGTCGGAAGACGCAATAAAGTGTGAACGTCGAACTGCTGCAACAAGTTGCGGCGAACGGTCTCGCCGGCACCGCCCTCGAAAAGCACGTTGTCGGGCACAACGATGGCACAGCGGCCGTTGATGGCCAGCAGCGTTTTGACGTGCTGCAAAAAGTTCAACTGCTTGTTTTTCGTCGTTGTCCAGAAATCCTGACGCTCGTAGCTGTGTTCTTCCTTTTCAAGGTCGCCCTCCTCGTTGACGATGGCAATGCTGCTCTTCTTGCCAAAGGGCGGATTGGTCAGGATTAGGCTGAATCGGTCGCCGGGGTCGCTGGCCAAACTGTCCACGCCCGAATGGATCGGGCAGGGATCGGCGTCGATGCCGTGCAGGTAGAGGTTCATAATGCACAGCCGGGCGGTGTTTGGCACCAATTCCCAGCCATGCACGAAGCTTTTCCGCAAATGCTTCTTCTGGTCGGGGTCGAGTTCTCGGCCGTGGTGTTTGGCAACGTATTCGTGGGAACAGATCAGAAAGCCGCCGGTGCCGCAGGCCGGATCGGAAAGCGTATCGTCAGGCGTCGGCCGCACACAATCGACGATGCCCTTGATGAGTTCGCGGGGCGTAAAGTATTGGCCGGCTCCCTTCGGCGATTCGGCGGCACTCTTCTGCAATAGCCCTTCATAAATATCGCCCTTGATGTCGGCTTCCATCGACGACCACCGCTCCGTGTCGATCAGATCGACGATCAGCCGCTTCAAAGTCGCCGGGTTTTGGATTTCGGGTCGGGCCTTCTTGAAGATTTCGCCCAACATGCCCGGCTTCTTGCCGAGTTCGTCGAGGACACGCCGATACTGGGCCTCCAATTCATCGCCGTCGAGTTTCAGTAGGCTCGGCCAACCCAGCGATGGCGGCACGATCGGCTTTCGGTTATACGGCGGCCGAGTCTGCTCGTCGGCCATCTTCAGAAAGAGTAGAAACGTGATCTGCTCTGTATAAGCCATGTACGAAAGCCCGTCGTCCCGCAAGACGTGGGCAAAGTTCCAGGCTTTGTTGACGATGTTCTGGGTGGCGGTGCTCATGAGGTGCTTTTTGGTGTCGCTGGGTCGATCCAGATTCGATCAAGATAGGTGCCTTGCAGGTGGTCGAAATCCGGGTCAGTCGTCAGCAACGTAGCACCGGTTACTTTGGCCGTGGCGGCGATCCATGCGTCGTTCTTTCCTAGTTTTCGACCTTGTTTCAAACTTGCATGATCGACCTCGCCATACGCATCAAGAATATCGGGATGGTTGATGTCGAGCCACACGATTTCATTGAGGAGTGATTGCAGGTCGTCCCGTTTAGTTTGTCCCCAATGGAACTGCCGCACGAGCGAGAGCATTTCACCGACTGTTACAACACAAATCATGCTGCGATTCAGTGCCGCACGGAGTCCATACTGTTGGTCGATGAGTTGACCAAGAGGATTGGCCCGAATCAAGGCAAGCACCACGTTGGTATCCAACAGGTAGCCTACGGAGCCGCTCATCATCCAAGCTCCTTCATTGCTTCTGCGATCTGCTCGTCCGTTTCATCTCCCGGCCATTTGCCAAAAATGGCGGAAATGCCCTTCTTGTGTTGTTGTTCCCGCAATACTTCACGGAGATCGTATCGAGACCGCCTTGGCTTTGGAACAGACGAAAAAAACTGGTCACGTTCTCCCGCCAAGATAACCTCGTCGGCGTCAATGCGGAGCAGCTTCCCGGATGGCCGATAAATGGCCTTCCCCAGGACAAGGACTTCTTGTCCGAATAGTGTCGTGACCTTGGCGATCTCTCCCTCCGTCAGTACGCCACGCACGTCTTGCCCATCTTTCAGCTTAATCGCAAACGAGTTCGTGCTATCGCGAATCATATCCAACTTGCCGACTAGTCGAGTTTGCTGAGGTTGGGGAGTGTTGTGCGACAGACGTTTTGCAGATTCAATGACAGCGGATGTAATCACGGCTGGTTGCGAAATCGGATACCGTGTGCCCGTAAACTCCATCTGCTGAAAGCAACCATTCAATCCATGCCTAAAACGCTCGACTTCATTGAGCAAGGGACGATCAAATCGTTCGCTGTCCCCATTGTTTGCCGCAACATCAGCGATCACGTCGCCAAGCAAATCAAACCCTGTGTCGTCGGCGTTAGGTCGTGTCGGCCAAAGTTCACCTTGTTCGTAGAGTTTTCCGGCCGCTTCGCCCAGGCGGGGGGCATCAAAATGCAAAACCGTTGCGTCGTCGCCGCTATGGCCGACAAAGCGAATGTCCGAAGCGGCTGTAAGCCAACTTGGACGCTTTCCTCTCGCACGGCTCCGAGACTCGAAAGCCATGCGAATGGAGAAACGAACGGCGTCAGGAAGGACGGTAAGAAACTCACCAAATGCCTTCGGCGGAACTTTTTTGCCGTAATGGTCCTTGCTCTTCAGCGTGACGGTTTGCGTTGTTGTGTTCATGGTTCAGCCCTCCATTTCCCCAATTATACCACCTTCAGTCGGCGTCTAGACACTTGCCG
>JAEWUR010000034.1 GCA_023397045.1 Planctomycetota bacterium | reverse complement strand
ATGGCCGGGATGCTCGAACACTGCGACTTTTTCCAGCAGCAGTCGAGCGATACGGAGGACGGCCGGCTTCGGCCCGACATGGTCGTCCGCCTGCCGGGCAATCGCACGATCGTCGTCGACGCCAAGGCGCCGCTCGAGGCCTATCTCGAAGCGATCGAAGCTCCGGATGACGAAACGCGCATGACGAAGTTCAAGGAGCACGCCCGGCAAGTGCGAAATCACATTGTCGCGCTCGGCAAGAAGTCATACACCGACCAGTTCGAACAGACGCCCGACTTTGTGGTGCTGTTTCTGCCGGGCGAGATTTTCTACATGGCCGCCTTGGAGCACGACCCCGGCCTGCTCGAAGCAGGCGTCAACGGCAAGGTGCTGCTGACGGCCCCCTCGTCGTTGATCGCGCTGTTGAAGGCCGCCGCCTACGGTTGGCGCGAGGAACAACTGGCCGAAAACGCCCGAAAGATCAGCGAACTTGGCCAGGAACTCTACAAGCGTCTGGCCAAGCTGGGCGAGCATCTCGCGTCGATCGGCGCGGCCTTGAACAAGAGCGTGACGGCCTACAACAGCGCCGTCGGTTCGTTGGAGAGCAAGGTGTTGCCGGCCGCCCGCCGGTTTAAGGACCTCGGTGCGTCCTCGGGCGGGGAAATCGACGAACTTCGGCCGATCGAGACCGCCTCGCGAGTGCTCCAGGCTCCGGAGCTTCTGGCGGCCAACAATTCGACCGAATCGGACTGAAACCGAGCGGATTGGCCAGTCCCCCTACCCCCCGGTCGGCGGTTGTGGGTAAACGTCCCCGGCAGGGCAGAAACTTGACTCCTGCGCACGGCCCAATTATCATCAAGGTTCAGGGAACACACCGGAGCAGATTGATGAGCATCTGGAACAAAGTATTGGTCGGTTTGATCAGCGTTTCGGCGTTGGTCTTTTTTTACATGGCGGCACGAACGCTCAAAACCCACCAATATTGGCAGAAATTGGCCCAAAAACACGAACGGCAGATCGAGCAGCTCGAAAAACAGAACCAGACGCTGATCGAGGGCTCCGGCCCAACGACCGATTTCGCCCAGATGGGCATCCGCCAACGACGGATCGAGTTGAACAAGCTCCTGCTCGACCGTGGGCGAGTTTGGCGGCGCTGCGAACCCAACGTGAAGATCAATCAGGCCGACGGTTCGGCTGCGGTGACGGTCGCCATCGAGAATCCCGATCCGCACAGCATTGCCGACAACACGATTGTCTACGCCTTCGAAGAGGCCGACGTCCAGAAAAAGGGCCGTTATCTTGGCGAGTTCAAGGTGACCGCCTCCGATGAGAAACAGAAGACCATCGTGATGGTTCCCACGTTGCCGTTGGGTCCGCGCCAGCTCGAACAACTGTCGAAGGCCCAGCGTCCTTGGAATCTGTACGAAATCCTGCCCCGCGACAGCCATGATGTTTTTGCCTCGCTCTCGGACACCGAGAAAGAGGACATGCTGCCGCAGGCCAGCCGCGAGGAATATATCGGCCACGGCAAGGACGGCTTCATCCGCTCGCTGCGCGATTACCGCGTTTTGTTCAGCATCTTGAACATGCGCCGTACGCTGATGGTCGACAGGATCGCGGCGTCGAACTTCGATCTGAAGCTCGTCAAAGACGCTCTCGATCAGGCATTGAAGCAGGAAGAGGCCGCAAAGCAGGACGTCGCCGTCGCCACGAAGGACGCCGACAGGTTCGCTCGCCAACGCGATGCCGTCGGCGGCTATCTGGCTGAATTAGAAAAAGAATACGAGGCCGTCAAGGCGGCCATTTCCCAACTGATCGAAGACAATAAGGCCAAGGCCGGCCGAATCGCCAAGCAGCAATGGGAAGCTGCACGGCGCATCGACGAACGGACCCGTGCCATGGCGCAATCCGGCACGGGAGGCTAATCCGACGGTGGGTATCTACGACCGCGAATATTACCGCACTGAACAGCGGTCCCAAGGCTTCTCGTTTCCCACGCCCCGCTCGATCGTGGGCATGATCATCGGGATCAACGTCGTCTTGTGGCTCGCCGACATCTTGCCCGGCATCGCCGATCCGGCGGCTCGCGGATGGCTGAGCAGCCACATGGGCGTGCAAGTCGACACGCTCACTCGGCCGTGGATGTGGTGGCAATTCCTCACGGCGGGCTTCGCCCATTCGCCGATCGATTTTCAGCACATCTTATTCAATATGCTCGTGTTGTTCTTCCTGGGCCGAGACGTCGAGGAAGCCTACGGCCCAAAAGAATTCCTGCGAGTCTACTTGGTGATGGTCGTTTTCGCATCGGTCGTGTGGAACGTCGTCAATCTCGCGCTGGACCCGTCGAGTCTCGGAGCCTACGGCGCTTCGGGGGCCATCGCCGGCGTGGTCGTCTTGTACGCCTTGAACTTCCCACGCCGCATGTTGCTGCTGTTCTTCGTCATTCCGATTCCCGCCTGGCTGTTCGGCGTGTTCATGGTCCTGTTGGACATGTTCGGCGCGGCCGGACAGGCTGGGGCCTCGAACGTGGCGTATTCGATGCACCTGGCCGGCGCCGCCTTTGCCGGGGCGTACTACTATTTCGGCTGGAACCTGACGCAACTGACCTCAGCGCTTCCTCGCATGCCGAAGCTGGGCCGCCGGCCGAAACTGCGCATCCACGAGCCCGACGACGAACCGGAAACCGATCTGCGCGAACAGGTCGACCAGATCCTGGAGAAAATCTATCGCGAGGGCGAAGCCAGCTTGACGGCCAAAGAGCGAAAGACGCTCGAAATGGCCAGCCGCCAGTATCAGCGAAAGAAGAAAGACTAGCCGTTCTGGATGGCGAATGGTTGCTGTTCGCAATCCAACGCTCACCCAAACCGGCGGACGTGTTTTCCCGTTATGGTGCGAGGCACGATGGGTGATTCAATGCCGAGCAGCTCATCGATCTTTCCCTGCGTGTCTTCGGCAACCTGAGCCATTCGCGTCAGCCAGAGTGATCGGACCAGTCCGGTCGCGTCGAAAAGCTCGGGCGGAAAACAAGAGAGGATTGCGGTGCCGATCCGCGAGTTCAGATCGGCATTCGGGCTTTCCGCGCCGGCCGTCTGGCGGAACGCCGCCCGCATCGACGCCATCATCAATGGCCAAACGTGCCGGCCACCGTGCTGTTTCGAGCGATGGTGCAGGTCGTCGGCAAAGTCCTTCGCCCGCTGCGGATCGAATGCAAACTCGGCGACGTCGTGCAGCTCGATCAGCGAGCCGATCATCAGGTCGGTCCAACGTTCGGCCCGCCGACGCAACTGGTTCAGCTTGATGGCCGATTCCGATTCGGCGTCGGCCGCACGAACCAACAGCGTCAACACGCGATGCCTCGCTTCCATATGGCCAATCAACACGCTGCGAGCCACCGGCTCGGCCTCGTCCGTGCCGCGGCGCCGGTCGTAGGCACACAGCACGGCGGTCCACACTCGGGTGAGAATTTCGCCGGTCAGGATCTCTTCGAACACGCCCTGAACTGCAACCCACTGATTCCATCGCGACGGGTTGCGACGCTCCGAGGGTGCGCCAAACTCCTTCAGCCGCCACGCCCAACGGTCGAGCCGCACCTTCGAGGTAGTCCAATACTGTTCGATGCTCTCGGCAGGAATCGGCTGAGGACTTCGAATCAACACTGGGCCGTGGGTCGAGACGATGGCGGCCAACTCGACAAGATCGCGTGTGTGCATGGATGAGATTCCCTGGCCTATTCCTGCTTACGGAATCTCCTGAGTGCAAAGCGGATGCCAGCCGCGCGCCTCAACGTCGATAAGTGGCCGAAACAACACAAACCTTTTGCTGCCTTAGGCTTCCATCTCTCGCCCTATTGACGGCTCGAAGGGCATGCCGGGCCGGATGGTGAAAAAAAACAACATCCGCTTCCGATCGACGACATTGACGGCCCCTCGCATACCCCCGCCAGAACTAACCCATTGGCATTTCGGCATTTATGGCGTCGCCTGACCGTAGCGCACCTTCTGGCGGCGAAATTGCGAGAAATACCTGCGGAAGAAATTCGACAAAGGCACAAGCGTCTGGCTAGTATGAACATTGGAGCATATTGTCGTTTCCGATCGATGCTGCCGCGAGGATTAAGCCCCCCCGCAACGAAAAATCAGAATATTGAGTTTTTTTGGATGAAAAATGGCCGTGTTACGGGGTTCATATAGTGTGAGCAACGATTGGAGTGGTCGAATTGCCAGCCTTTG
>JAEWUR010000013.1 GCA_023397045.1 Planctomycetota bacterium | reverse complement strand
CGTATGATGATGCAGCGTCGCTCCGCCCCTTGATCGACGATGCGTTACCCCCGATTAGCCGGACCAGGTCGGAGGATTTGCCGTCGGCCTTGTTCGACGGGATCGTGTCGGAGCCGGAAACGTCAACACCTGATGGGACGGGCTCGGCCGTCGGATTGACGGATTCGGGCGGTTCGGCTCGCATGACCCCGGTTTCGATTCGAATCGGCGGTTCAGCGCCGATTGCGGAGGTCGGCTCGATGACGGTGCCCAACCCCTATCGTTTGCGTGTTGCGCCGGATCGAGAAGGCGTGGTCGCGAGTCATGGCGGCACTTCCGAAACCGAGGCCGCCGTGAAGGCCGCGTTGCGATGGCTGGCCGAGAATCAATCGGGCGACGGTCGCTGGGATCCGCG
Source organism: Planctomycetota bacterium (assembly GCA_023397045.1). GTDB lineage: Bacteria > Planctomycetota > Planctomycetia > Pirellulales > Thermoguttaceae > JAEWUR01. The sequence continues at coordinate 4,200 of JAEWUR010000013.1, read as the reverse complement.
GATCCACGGCGCGGGCCGCGATGATAACATCATGGGCCGCAATCACCAGAACGCGGGCAGCCGGGCCGACACGGCCATGACCGGTTTGGCGTTGTTGGCGTTTCTCGGATCGGGTCACACGCATCTGGAAGGTCCCTATCGTGACGACGTTCGCCGAGCGTTGGAATTCTTGATGCTTTCGCAGGCGCCGGACGGCAATCTTGGCGGACATGCGGCCACGTTCGAGTTCATGTACAGCCACGCGATTGCGACGTGCGCGATGAGCGAAGCCTACGGCATGACGCACGATCAGCGTCTGCGCGAACCGGTTCGCCGGGCGATCGGCTACACGATTTCGGCGCAAGATCCGAAGGGCGGCGGTTGGCGTTACAAGCCGGGCGATCCCGGCGACACCAGCCAACTCGGCTGGCAGTTGATGTCGCTCAAGAGTGCCGAACTGGCCGGCATCGCCGTTCCGAACAGTACGCGGCAGGGTATCGTCCGCTATTTGCAGAGCGTGTCGTCGGGTCGATTCGGCGGCTTGGCCTCCTATCGGCCGGGCGAAGCGACCACCCGGTCAATGACGGCCGAGGCGTTGGTCTGTTGGCAATTCCTTGGGCTGCCGCGCGAGCATCCGGCGTGCAACGAGGCCGGTGATTTTCTGATGGGGCAACTGCCCGGCGAAGGGGCATGCAATCTCTATTACTGGTACTACGCCACGCTGAGCATGTATCAGCTTCAGGGCAGCCATTGGCAACGCTGGAACGAGGCGTTGCGAAGCGAGTTGGTCCGCCGGCAGATCAAAACCGGGGCGTTGGAAGGCTCCTGGGACACCGACGATCTCTGGGGCGGTCATGGCGGCCGCGTCTATACCACGGCCCTGGCCACGTTGACGCTCGAAGTCTATTACCGGTTCCTGCCGATCTATCGCGAGGAAGCGTTTGCCGAGGCGTCGGGCCGGTAAAATTCGCAGAAAAGAAGCGGATTACCTCCAATCCCGTTCGGCTCCATTGTTGCACACGCGGAGCTGGAAGAACGAAAAGTGGATAGGTCCAATGCTCCAAATCGCCAAAAATAGTTCTTCCCCCTCCTTCTGATGAAACATTGATGATCGTGTTACAGCAGTTCTTGCTCAAGGCGGCACAATGGAAGAGTACGCCACATTACCCGCGGAGTTGACGTTGCGAGAGGTTCGCATTCGGGTTGTTCAAAAAGGCTTGCGCACGCGGTCGCTGGTCGTCGCGACCACGCCGATGTGTTATGCTAGCGGATTGGCGTTGGCGGCCTGGCGGGTTTTGGCCATCAGTTCGCTCATGGCGCGCAGATAATCGCGGGCGGCGTCGGTTGGGTTGGTCGCGGAGGTTGCGCGATTGAAAAGCCGCTCGCCGTCGTGGGTATCGACCCCTCGCGGATCGTTGCAGGCCTCTTCGCGTAGGTATTGGACGCTTTCGGCCAATCGGGCCAGCAGATCGGGATTGACGGTGCAGTCGCAGGTCACATACGGCCCCCGTCCAAACCGCCGGAGTTCCTGGTAGCCTTGGCCGTTGGTGTTGGAGACCATCGGCCACATGGCGAGGATGAGCGAGCCGGCGGCGACGACGATCGCAAAAAGTGCAAGCAGCGCATGGCCAACCGAGAGCATGCCCAGGGCCGCCAGGGCGGCAATGACAGCGGTGGTCCATGCCAAAGGATGCGAGGGACGCGCGGCCGGCAGCGATGTGACGGGCATTTCGGTGGCCGATTCCTGGGCGATTTGCGGTCCGAGCACTCGGACCACGACGACGGTGATATTGTCGGGGCCGCCGCGCAAATTCGCCATGTCGACCAGCGCTTGCGCGGCCTCGGCGGGCGGCAGGCATCCGAGAATCATGCCGATTTCGTCATCCTTGACCTGGCCGGACAGACCGTCGCTGCACAGAAGGAACGTATCGCCGTCCTCGGCGATGAACGGTCCTTCGAGATCGACCTGAACGACGTGGTTTGGTCCGAGCGAGCGGGTGATGATGTTTTTGGAGATGTGGCTTGGCAGTTCGGCGTCGGGGGAGGAGCCGGCCGCGCGGATTTCCCAAACGAGGCTATGATCGAACGTCAACTGTTCGAGTCGCGTGCCGTGCAGGCGATAGGCGCGGCTATCGCCGACGTGGGCGACCATCGCGCCGGACGGCAGGAGAACCATTGCGGTGGCCGTCGTGCCCATGCCGCGAAAGTCCGGGCTGGCGAGGCCTCGGCTGTAGATATGGCGGTTGGCGTCGATTAAGGCCGACAGGATGGCCTCGGGCGGGGGCTGTTCGAGTCGTTTCCGATAGACCATGGCGACGGTGTCGACGGCCATTTTGCTGGCGAGTTCGCCGGCGGCGTGGGCGCCCATGCCGTCGGCGACCATGAAGAAATGGCCTCGCTGGTCGAAGACGGTTTGGTCGTCGGCCGGGACGACGGCAAAGGAGTCTTGGTTATTGGCGCGACGCCGGCCCACGTCGCTAAGCGCGGCGTAATCGAGACAAAGGCGCCAGGTGGATGGCGGCGATTCCATCACTCTCCGAGGGCTTTCCGCCCGACTGTTGGGGCATCGACCAAGTGCTAACACAAAGAAGTATAACGGCCGCCGATTGGCGCGACCAGTCCGGCTGGGGGGAGAAAACGAGAAATTCGGCCTAGGCACGGCGTTGGCGGGCGACTATACTTCGCCACCCTGATTATTGAAATTTTTAGGAAACCGCGGCGATGTGGCGAAGACGGTTGACGACAGGATCGATCGCAGTTGGCTTGCTGGTGCTATGCGCGGCCGGCGGTTGCGTGCAGCGGCGAATGACGATCCGGAGCAATCCCCCTGGGGCACTTGTGTATGTCGATGACCAGCCGACCCCGATCGGCACCACGCCGGTCTCTCACGATTTCGTCTACTACGGAACGCGGAAGTTCCGGCTGGTGAAAGACGGCTATGAAACGCTGACGGTGATGCAGTCGATTCCGCCGCCTTGGTACCAGTACGTCCCGTTGGATTTCGTATCGGAGAATCTTGTGCCGGGCGAGATTCGGGATCAGCGATGCCTGGACTTCCAGATGAGACCGCAGATGGTCGTTCCGACCGAGCAGTTGATCGCTCGGGCGGAGGATCTTCGCCGGGGAGTGCATGCACCGGCGGCGGTTGCCGCGCCGATGCCGGGTCCGGAAGCGATTCCGGCGCCGCAAGGCTATGGGGGCCAACCGGTCCGGCAGGTGCCTTACGGTCCATAAGGCCGAACGACTCTCGCGGCCCAGCCGCCATTTCTCACCACCGTAGGTTATGCTTCAGCATAACACATTGGCGGCCAACGTCTTGTTATGCTGAAGCATAACCTACAGATTGTCGGCATTTCAGCCCGCTCGCGGCCTACCACGGCATGGGGAACTTCACGGGCTTGAACCAGTGGAGGATCAGGTATCCCAGGCCAAGCCCGATGGCGGCCGAAAACACGTGCCCGATGAGACTGACGACCCAATGGGGAATTGGGAAGTCATGGGTTGTCGGGGCGGCCGATTGGTCGTCGGTCGACGTGCCTTGGTTTTCGGTCGTCTCAGGAGCCGGTGACGGCTCTTTGGATTCGGACATGGTCATCCGGCCTTTTCATTGATCCCGAGGTCGTCCCTCGCTTACGCTTCGGGTTACGATTCCGACGCGCAGGTCCTTCCGTTAGTAACGACTAATTCGACAGACCCGTGACACCCTAGACACCGAAAACATTTTTCAATTGGGCACCAGTTCCAATACGATGACCGAATCGATGGCGTCGGGGGCCTTGGCGGGCAGTTCGATCTCGATGCCTTCGGCGGTCGAAGTGATCGGAAGTGTGGAGCCGTCGGCCAGCAGTGTGGCTTTGGTCGCTTTTTGGCCTTCGAGAGAAGGTACGGTCAGCTTCTGATCGGCGGGCCATTCGAAGACGTGGAGGTAGAGCTTGCCGGGCTTTTGGGTCACGCGTCCCCAGGCGGGCGCCTTGGGGAACGGATTGGCCGTGGTGCCGTGGATTGAATCTCCGTTGGTCTTCATCCATTGTCCGACTTCCTGGAGGCGTTCGACGCTGGGGGCGGGAATCTCGCCTTCGTTGGTCGGTCCGACGTTCAGGAGGTAGTTTCCGCCCTTGCTGGCGATGTCGACCAAGGTCTGGATGATCGTCTTCGTCGATTTCCAGTTGTGATTGACCTTGCTGTAGCCCCAGGAGTCGTTCATGGTGATGCAGGATTCCC
>JAEWUR010000776.1 GCA_023397045.1 Planctomycetota bacterium | reverse complement strand
CCATCGTCGTCTTCCTCGTGCTCTACGCCGGCATGACCGAAATCGCCCAAAGCTTCCTGCCGCCGCGCATGGCGGAATGGGGAGACTGGGCCCAAGACCTCGCGGGAATCGCCGCCGGGACGTTCCTCTGCTGGGTCGGGGCAAAGTCCGTCGGAATGCTGTTCAAACCCGCAACGAAAAAAATGGCCCTCGCGCCGTCCTCCACGTCCGATCATCTCGAAATCGCACAACACATCATCTCGAAATCAAACAGAAAAGAGTCGTGGTGGAGATAGTCCCGCCACCGTTCGCGACCCCGTCCGTAACACGACTGACCACGAATCAACAGGCCCGTTATACGATCCTAAGGTGTTTTCATGAGAACTTTGAACGTTCGGCTGGCAATCATATTGGCGACGATCGGCTTCGTCTCCCTCGTGGGCGTCTACTTCCTGCACGGCTATCAGTTGAAGCGGAACGCCTCGGTCTTCAAACGCGAGGCCGAGCGCAATCAACTTCGCGCCGAGGAAGCCGCCAACGAGGACGATGAAGCCGCGAAAAAAGACGCCATCAAGGCAAGCATCAAAAACATGTTCTGGTACGTCCGCCTCGCCCCGGACGACATCGACGCCATGCAGACCTTGGCCTTCATGCTGGCCGACAACGCCGACAGCAGCCGCATGTACGGCCAGGCCTTCAGCCTGCTCGAGCAAATCCTGCGAACCGACCCCGATCGCAATGACGTTCGCGCGCGGCTGGTCGACATGGCCATGATGGCCCGGCGGTTCCAAGACGCCAAAGACCACCTCGATATCCTGCTGAAAAACTCGCCCGAAGACTCCACCCTCTGGGAAAAGCTGGGCCAGTGCTACGTTCAGACCGGCGAATATGACAAAGCCGTCGAAGACTTCAAACGCGCCATCGAACTCAATCCCGGCCAGATCCAAACCTATTCGTTCTACGCGATGGTGCTGAGACAGAACTTCGCGCGCGACAAAGAAGCCGACGCCATGATGGAAAAAATGGTCGCCGCCAACGCGAAAGACCCCAAGGCCCACTTCCTGCGAGGCGTCTACCTGAAAAACTTCAATCTGGACGACGAGGCCTATAAAGAAGCCCTCGCCGCCCTCGAAATCGATCCCGACAACCGAGACGGTCTCTGGCTGGCGGCCCAGTGCGCCATCGTCAAACAGGACTACGACAAGGCCCGCGAATTCTCGAACCGAAGCATCAAGCTCTACCCGAGCAACATCATCATGTACTCGACCTTGGCCGACGCCGAACTCCGGTCCGGTTCGCCCGAAAAGGCCATCGCCGCCGTGCAGCAAGGGCTCGACGCAACCGAGCGACATCCTCAACTGCTCTGGGCCCTGGCCAACGTCCAAATCGACGCCAAAAAACCCGACGACGCCAAAAAAACCATCGAAGAGTTGCGCAAAGCCCAGTACCCGCCCCATTTCATCGATTATCTGGTCGCCCGAGAAAACTACTCCCAAAGTCAATGGCTCAAGGCGCGCGAGGGCTTCGAGAAAGTCCGCGGAACCCTGCTGCCCTGGCCGGAGTTGCTCAAGCAGATCGACGTCTGGATCGGAAACTGCTACGGAAACCTCGGAAACCGCGAACGCCAGGAAGTGGCCTATCGGCGAGCCCTGAGTATCGATCCCTTCTACGCGCCGGCCCGAGCAGGCCTCATGGACGTTTCCAGAATTAGCGGCAACACGGCGGACGCATTGCAGGAATACGAACAACTGGCCAAACTCGGCAAACTCAACTCCAACAGCTTGATCCCCTACGCCGAAATGCTCGTCGCCAACGAATTGCAACGGCCCGCCGCCCAACAAGACTGGACCAAGGCCATCGAAACCATCGAAGAGGCCGAAAAGGCCAACCCTAACTCGATCCAGATTCCTATCCTTCGCGCTAAAATCCTCGTCGCCCAGGATCGATTGGATGACGCCGAAAAAATGTTGCAGTACGCCCGTCGCATGAATCCCGGCTACGCAGGGCTCTGGACCGTGCTGGCCTCGCTGGCCGAACGCAGGGAAGATTGGGACAAGGCCGAACAGATCTTGGCCGAAGCCGAACGAAAATGGGGTGACACCGTCTCGCAACGGTTGGCCGTCGCCGAGTTGCTCTCCCGCCGGCATGGCAAGAATGCGACCGATCGCCTCCGCAAACTTGTCCGGAACGTCGATAAGTTCTCCGACTCCGATCGCCTCCAACTCCTCGGGGGACTGGCCAGCATCGCAATCCAGATCGGCGATCGAGGCTACGCCAAGGAACTCCTCAACCAGATCATCGAGAAACAACCCAACAACATCCAGGCCCGAATCGTCCTCTTCGAACAGGCGACCGCCGCCGAAAACAAGGAGGACATGGAAGCCGCGCTGAAAGGCATCGAAAGCGTGTCCGGCCAAGGATCCTATTGGCATTACGGCAATGCGGTGATCTGCGCAATGGAGGCGAAGAACCTGGAGGGCGCCGCGCAAAACGACATGCTCGAAAAGGCGCTCGAATACCTCAAAAAAGCCCGCGAATCACGACAGAATTGGTCGCGAATTCCACTCCTGACGGCCAGCATCTACGATCAGCAGGGCAAAACCGACGAGGCCCTCAAAAACTTCCAGGAAGCCATCGAATTGGGCGAACGCGATCCCAACGCCGTCCAACGCACGATCCAACTCCTGCTGCAAAAACAACGCGTCGCCGAGGCCGACCGCCTCCTCCGCCAAATGAACCAGCAGAAGGGCGGAGCCCCCGAAATGAGCAAGGCCGGCGCCGAAATCGCCCTGCAACAAGGTGATGCCGAACACGCGCTCGAAATGGCCCGAAAGGCCGTCCCCGCCGACTCGAAAAATTACCAAGACCAAATCTGGCTGGGCCGGCTCCTCGCAACCATCGCCCGAAAGGCCAAGGCCGACGGTTTCATCGCAAGATCCGACGAGTTGATGGCCGAAGCCTCCCGATCGCTCAATGAGGCCATCAAAATCGACCCCAAACAGCCGACCGCATGGATCGCCTTGGTCCAATTCCTCGCCGCCGCCGACAAAGAAGAACAGGCCGAAAAAATCGTCGAGGAAGCCGGCAAAAACATACCCGTCAAAGACGCGCCCTTGGCCATCGCCCAATGCTACGAAATGATGGGCAAGGCCGACGCCGCCCAAGGCAAATACGACGCCGCGCTGGCCGCCTCGCCCACCGATCCGCTGGTCCTTCGCCCCGTCGTCGAGTTCTACTGCCGAACCGAAAAACTCACCCCCGCCGAATCCCTGCTCCGAAAGTTCATCGACGGCAAGATCGAGGCCAAGGACGACGATATCGCCTGGGCGCGCCGGCAGTTGGCTATGATCTTCCTCTCGCGCGGCGGTTACCGAAATGCGCAAAAGGCCAAAGAATTGATCGATGTCAACCTGGCCGCCAAAAACGCGACCGTCCAAGACCGGCGCGTCAAAGCAAGCAT
>JAEWUR010000588.1 GCA_023397045.1 Planctomycetota bacterium | reverse complement strand
CTGCTTGGTCCGGACGCTCCGGAGAAAACCACGGTCAATCTGCCCGGCTCGGGCGCAAAATTGCTCGGCGGCGGGTTGCAGGTTGAGGTGACGCGCGACGAAGTGTGCAAGGTGTTGGTCGAGGGTTTTTTTCCTCGCGTCGGGCTCGACGAAAAACCGGTCCATCGCCGGTCGGGTTTCCAGGAGTTCGGGTTGCCGTTTGCGCCGGACGCGGCCATCACGCGATATCTGGCGGCTTTTTTGACCGCCCATCGCAACGTGGCTGTTGACGAGAGCGAGCCGGTTCCGGATCACGATCCCGCGCGGCCTGACATCGTTTTGTTCAACGGCGGATTGTTCGAGTCGCCGCTGTTGCGAGAACGATTGATCGAAGTTCTGTCGAGTTGGTTTCACGATGGCGATGGGAAGGCGTCGTCGTGGCGGCCGATCCTGTTGGACAACGCAAGGCTCGACTTGGCGGTGTCGCAGGGGGCGGCCTATTACGGCATGGTCCGGCGAGGCCAAGGCGTCCGCATCGCGGCCGGTCTTGCGCGAACGTATTACATCGGCGTGGAGGCCGACGGCGCGACGCAGGCGGTGTGTCTGCTGCCGGCGGGCATCGAGCCGGGCCATGACGTTGCGATGACCGACCGGCGTTTCGACCTGCTGGTTTCCGAGCCGGCCGAGTTTCCGCTGTTCGTTTCGAGCACGCGACTGACCGACAAGCCGGGCGAGATCGTGGCGGTCGACCGCGAGCGGATGACGCCGTTGCCGCCGATGCGAACGGTGCTTCGCGCCCGAAAGAAATCGGAGGCCGAGACGGTCTCGGTGATGCTTCACGCGCGATTGACCGAGATCGGCACGCTCGATCTTTGGTTGAGCGAAATCGACGGTCGGCGGAGTTGGCGGCTGCAATTCGACGTTCGCTCGGCCACGCAGACCGACATTTCGGCCCACGAGTCGCAGGCCGAAGGCGAGGGCGTCGTCGATGAATCCGTCTGGCGAGCCTGCCAGTCGTTGATCCGCAACACCTTCGAAAAGGGGTCAGAACTATTTTTGGCGGAAGACAAGCCGGAGGGCCTGGTCAAACGTTTGGCTTTGGCGACGGGCATGAGCCGCAACCAGTGGCCATCGTCGTTGTGTCGGCGAATTTGGGAGGAACTGATGGAGGTCGAGCCGGGCCGGCGTCGCAGCGTGACGCACGAGGCGCGATGGCTCAACCTGTTGGGTTTCGCTCTGCGGCCGGGCTATGGTTTGGCGGTGGACGATTGGCGCGTGGCGCAGACGTGGACGACGTTGCAAGGGAAGTTCGCGCACGGTTCGGCGGGCGTTCGCGTCGAAGGCTGGATTCTTTGGCGGCGGATCGGCGGCGGACTGGCGCCCGGGCAGCAGCAGGCGTTGGCCGACCCATTGCTGGGACCGATTCGCAGTCTTCACCATCAACTAACGACCGGCAAGGGCCGCAGCGATTTCAGTTTTGCGATTCCTGAGACGGTCGAGATGTGGCGACTGCTCGGCTCGCTCGAATTGCTCGCGCCGGCGACGAAAACCGAACTTGGCTCGATGCTGATCGACATGCTGCCGAAGCGAAAGATGGAGCCGGTTCGCAGCGCCATGCTTTGGACGATCGGTCGGTTGGGGGCGCGAGTTCCGCTTTACGGACCGCTGAATTCTGTTGTTTCGGCCGACGTGGCGTCGACCTGGCTTGGGAAACTGTTGGCGATGCGAATCGAGTCGACCGAAATGCCGCTGGTTGTGATGCAGCTTGCGCGGCGAACGGACGACCGTTATCGCGACCTGTCGGAAAAGCGCCGCCGCGAGGCGATCGATTGGCTGGGCGCGATCGATGCTCCGCGGCACTTCGTCGAATTGGTTCGGAACGTCGGATCGTTGGACAGCGACGAGGAGGGGCTTGTGTTCGGCGAGTCGTTGCCGAAAGGACTGCGCATCGCATGACGCAATGGGACGTGGCGATCGTCGGCGGTGGACCGGCCGGTTTGATGGCCGCGGCTTGGGCTTCACGGCGAGGCCGAAAGACGATTTTGCTGGACAGGAACCGCCAGCCAGGCGTCAAGATTCTGCTTTCGGGCGGCACCCGATGCAATCTGACGCATGCGACCGACGCTCGGGGAATCGTCGAGGCCTTCGGCGTCAACGGGCGTTTCCTGCACTCGGCGCTTGCGGCATTTGGACCGCAGGCCGTGGTGGATTTCTTCGAGTCGCTTGGCGTGCCGACGAAGATCGAACCCGGCGGCAAGGTTTTTCCCGCCAGCGATCGTGCGATGGATATCCGCGACGCACTGGTTCGATATGTCCAAGACAGCGGCTGCACGCTGGCGATGAACGAAACGCTGGTCTCGCTAGAAAAAGGGGTCATAGAAAAAGGGGTCAGAACTATTTTGCGTGATCGTGGCGGTGGCGGTGAAAGGACGGGGACCGCTTCGTGCGACGAGCAGGAGTGTGAAGCATTGCCCAGGGCGTCGGCTGTGGAAAATAGTTCTGACCCCTTTTTGTTGGCGACGTTGGGAGGGAGGATTGAGGCGGAAAGGGTCGTGCTGGCCACGGGCGGGCAGTCGTATCCGGCGTGTGGGACGACGGGCGATGGGTATCGGTTCGCGGCGGCGCTTGGCCATCGCATCGTGCCGCCGCATACGGCGCTCGTGCCGGTGACGAGCCACGCTTCGTGGGTGCTCGAACTGCAAGGAATCACGCTGCCTGATGTTTCGGTGCAAGTGGTGAACGCGGGCGGCGGCAAACCATTGGCGAAAAGCCGTGGGGCGATGCTTTTTGCTCATTTCGGCGTGACCGGGCCGGTGGTCCTCGACGTGAGCCATGCCGTGAGCGGTGCGGCGGATTCGGATTCGCTCGTGTTGCGTTGCGATCTGCTGCCGGAAATGTCCGAGCGAGATCTCGATACTGCGTTGGCCGATCGATGTGCCGACGACGGGAAGCGGCGAGCGACGACGTTATTGAACCCGTGGTTGCCGCATCGGGTTGGGGAGTCGCTGCTTGGGCAATGCGACATTCCGCTCGAACGACCGTTGGCCGAGCTTTCGAAGAGCGATCGGCGGCGATTGACCGGCGCGATCAAACGGCTGGACATTCCGGCGGCCGGGACGATGGGATTCCGCAAGGCCGAATTGACGGCCGGAGGCGTCGCGCTGGACGAGGTCGATTCGCGGACGATGGAGAGTCGACTTGTGCCGGGCTTATATGTCGTCGGCGAACTGCTCGACCTGAACGGTCCGGTCGGCGGCTACAATTTTCAGGCGGCGTTTTGCACCGGTCGGCTGGCGGGGGAGAATGTGTAGTTGAGATACGCGCAGTTGGCTGCGAAACCGCAAGCGATGGGTGGATCCGTCAACAGTAAAAGACCGTGTTGTTTGAACCGTTGAGCTGGATCGTGAGCCGGCCGCGATAGTTTTCGCCGGAGATATCCAGCACCCACTCCGAATCGGTTTGCCGGATGGTTATGTAGGCGCCGGCATCGCATCGAATGACGGAGCCTCGGTCATTGCTGACGGGTCCTTCGTAGTCGAGATAGGCCCGGCGATGGTCGGCCAGCGGTGTTGCCGCGATTTCCAGCCCGGGCTGGGGCGGCTGTGACAGCGACCACGTTTTGAGCGCGTCGCCGACATCGAGCATAAAATCGAAATGGACGCCGGCCGGACTGTCGTGCCGCAGGACGACGAATCGGTTGGGCGTTGACTGGGGTTTTTCGGGGTCCATCGCTCGTTTGCCAGCCGTGGAGGCGGGGTATTTTCGCCGCCACAAATGGTGTGGTAAGATAGTGTGGAGTCGTTTGGTCTGCCTTTCATTATAATTCCGCGAGTGACGGCGGCAAGTTGGTCAAGAACGGCATGGTTTGGTATCGCTATGACGCAAACGCCCGGAAAACGACCGAACAAGATGCCTGGAACGTCGCGGAATTCGCGAAATTTCCAGAACGGCTTCATCGACCGAATCGCTCCGGAGAGCCATTTTCAGGTTGCTCTGAACCACCTTGGCAATACATGTACGATTGTCAAAGACACGGCCGGCCGGATCGTTTGGGTCAGCGACAATTTGGCCCGGCGTTTGGGCTATGACGACCCGATGGCGCTGGTCGGTCTCGACGACTCGGCCTACAGTCCGCCGCGGTTGGTCAAGAAGTATCGCCGCGACGATTTGCAGGTGCTCCGGACGGGTCAGCCGTTGATAGGATTGGTCGAGTTGGTTTTCAACGAGCGCGGCATGCTCGATTGGAACGTTACGAACAAGCTACCGCTTCGGGACAACACGGGCAAGGTCATCGGGCTGATTGCGACGATTCAGGAATACTCGGGCGTTCGGCAGGTGCCGTTTCTCGGCGAAGACTTGCGCGAGGTGATCGAGTATATCTTTGCCCATCTGCCGGAGGCGTTGCACGTTTCGCAATTGGCATCGATTGCGGGCGTCTCGTGCCGGCAGATCGAGCGGCGTTTTCGCAACGCGACCGGCATGAGCCCGACGGACTTCATTGCCCGAGCCAGACTGGATGAGGCGTGTCGGCGGCTGCGCGAAACGAGCAAAACGATTGGTCAGATCGCCTTGGATCTTGGTTTTTATGACCAGAGCGCATTCACTCGGCTGTTCCGGAAGCATCTCGGGTCGACGCCGAGCGAATTCCGTCAAACGCGCCGACTGGAAAGCATACGGTATTTTCAGACGTAGGCCGTGGGCTGTCATTGAGGCCTGGAATCGCCCAATTGCCGGCGATTTGGCGGATGCGGGACAGCCTATTGATACTCAGGTAAATAATGTCGGGTGATTCATAGCCGGAGACTCCTGTTTACCGGCCTCCCGTCGGTCGGCCTCCCGACATTGCTTATCTGAGACCCAATAAAGGAGGTGTTCCGGCCGGTTTTTGGGGGGCTTTCGGTTTTTTCTTGTCAGATTTTTGGCGGCCCCGCTTAGATACGGTAGACCCCAGCGATCAACGGCGATGAACCCATCAAGCGGACCAGATTTTGGCGTGAATAATCGCGAATTCGTGCGGCTTTTGGCCGAAAACGAATTGCGGCTGGCGGGCTATATTCACGCCCTGGTGCCTGCCTGGCATGACGCCGAAGACATCTTGCAGAACACGAAATTGCGTCTGTGGGAGCAGTTCGGCGACTATCGGCCCGAGGAGGATTTCGCCGGTTGGGCATTCACGGTCGCGGGCTTTTTGATCAAGGAGTATCGCAGGCGTAGGGAACGCCAGAAGGTCTATTTCAGCGATGAACTGCTGAGAAACCTGTCGCAACGTTTGTCGGCAACGTCGGTGTGGGACGATCGCACGTCCGCTTTGGTGGAGTGTGTGAAGCGACTCAATTCGGCCAGCCGAAGGCTTCTGCGGGTGTTCTGCACGGAGCGCCGGAAGATCAAGGATATTGCGGCCGACCTCGGTCAGACGCCGGCGGCCGCCTACCAGTCGCTTTCGCGTATCCGTCGTGGTTTGCTCGATTGCGTCAAGAATCGTCTGCGCGAGGGCGACCTGCCATGAACGGCCTGCGCGACGAAAACCTGTTTGAAACGATCCATCGGTTTGTCATGGCCTCGGCGAACGACGAGCCGACGATGGCGCCGGATATCGATCTTGCCCGTCTGCTGGAAGAAAGCGAAGAGGCGCGCGAGATCTACCTGGAATGCGTACACATGTCATTGTTGCTGCCGTCGATCCTTGCGGCAGAGCCGGAAGATGAACCTCCTATCGGTGGCGCCCCGATGCCCGGCGTCGTCTGTTACGGCGTTGCGACTGTGAAGGGCTCGTTTTTCGAAGGGATGCCGTTTGCGTATTCGGTGGCGACGGTGATCCTGGGCATGGGTATCTTCATTGCCTCGCTCATTCACGGGCCGACGGTTGGGCCGGATATCGAGCGTTCGCCCGGCGCGACGGCCATGCGTCTGGACCGATCGAGCGTTGTCGGGCAGATTACCGGCCTGGTCGATTGCAAATGGGCGGAAGATCCAAGGCTCAAGGTTCAAGGTTCAAGGCTGAGCCAATCCCGAAATCCTCAAATCCCCAAAGCCCTCGTCTCCCTAGGCGACCAATTCCACCTCACCTCCGGCCTGATGGAAATTACTTATGACTCGGGCGCCAAAGTTATTTTGCAGGGGCCGGCGACCTATGAAGTGGACACGGTTGCCGGCGGTTATCTTTCGGTCGGACGATTGACCGCCCGGGTAGAAAAGAACAAGACGAACAAGGTGGCCAGTGGTCAGTGGCCGGTGGCCGATGAATCCCGGAATCCGTCTCGACCCACGACCCACTACCCATTATTCACTATCAAGACTCCCACCGCGATTGTGACCGACCTTGGCACGGAGTTCGGCGTCGACGTCAAAAAGAACGGCGAAACGACGTCGCACGTCTTTCGCGGCTCGGTCAAAGTGCAGCGACTTGGCGACCAAGGCGAGCCGAAGGGCGACGAACGGGTGTTGCGTGCCAATGAATCGGTGCGAGTCGAACGTCGCGGCGATCAATCAGAACTTGTCACACTTCACACCTTCTCGTCTACACACTTCGTCCGCGAACTTTCGAAGCCGGATGCCCGTCATGACATCGACGTCAAGACCATCGACCTTGCCGACATCGTGGCGGGCGGGGACGGGTTTTCGGGCAAGCGCGATGTCTACCTCGATCCGAGCAGCGGGCAGTTACGAAAGTCGCCCTATTCCGCTCGAACGCCGTCGGATTATATCCAGGGCGATGGGGGATATCATCTTGCCGAGTCATTGCCGTTTGTCGATGGCGTGTTTGTGCCCGACGGACGGAACGGTCCGGTGCAAACCGATTCGGCCGGGCATCGTTTCGACGGATTTGACGCCACATCGAACGTCGTCCCGGGTTATATCTGGGTTGCGGGCGCCGAACCCTTCGATTGTCCTCGAACGAAGCTTGGCGACATCGAATACGGATCGCCGGAACATGCGATGCTCTACGTGCCGTCGAACAGCGGGATCACGTTTGATCTGGACACGATTCGCCGGGCGCATCCCGGCTGGGCCGTGTCGCAATTCCGTTGCGTCGCCGGGAATACGGAAAACCAATCCGAGAGGGGCGGCCAGGTAAACGCCACGATCGTCGTGCTCGTCGATGGCCGGCAGCGTTTCAAGCGTCGGGAGATCAACTCCTACAACGGCGCGTTCCCCATCACGGTTCCGCTGGGTGAAAGCGATCGCTATTTGACGCTGGTCTCGGCCGACGGGAACAACCAGGTCCTATCCGACTGGATCGTTTTTGGCGACCCGCGGCTGGAGATGGTCATCGAGCCGTTTGGGGAAAGGAGGGATATGGGAGGGAAATAGCAGTTCGCTTCGTACGTCTCATCGATCGGTCTATTCGGACGTTTTTCTGTAACCTCATTTTAACGAAGGGTTCAAGAT
>JAEWUR010000578.1 GCA_023397045.1 Planctomycetota bacterium | reverse complement strand
GACTTCCGCAGTTGGTGGCGAAAGAACAAAACCAAATACGAACCCAAGGCATAACGCCCCAAAATATTCAAACAGGCACAACCATGACCAGCCGCGATACGATTCTCCAAAGCGTCCGCAACGAAGTCACGAAGGGTCCGCAAGTCGATCGGCCGCCCGTCCCGCAGGTCTGGCCGCACGAGAATCCCTCGCCCGCCGTGATGGCCGAACGTTTTGCCAAAGAGCTTGATGCCGTCCAGGGCGAAACCATCCGATGTGCCACGATGGAGGACGCCCGGCGGCAGCTTGCCAAACTGATCGGCGATGCCGGGTGGACCTCGCTCGGCGCGATGGACCGCAAATTGGTCCGCGACGTGACCGCTGATGTGCCGGCCGGCCAACTGACCTGGGCCGCCGCCGGTTGGGATCCGAAGAAAATGGCCGAGCTATCGCTCGGCGTCATCGAGGCCGACGTGCTGTTGGCCGACACCGGCTCATGCATGATCGCCTGCCCAACGGCCGAAGACCGGCTGCTCTGCTACCTGCCGCCGGCGTGCGTCGTCGTGGCCCAAGTCGATCGGCTGGCTGAACACCTGCCCGCCGCCTGGAAATCGATCGTCCCCCGCGTGGCCGACCCTGCCGCGCGCGGCGAGTTTGTCTTCATCACCGGTCCCAGCCGCACGGCCGACATCGAAAAAATCCTGATCCTCGGCGTCCACGGCCCGAAACGGCTCGTCGTGCTGTTGATCGGCTAGCATTGAAAAAGGCTCTCAAGACGTTGCGAGGCACCCGTTCGCGACGACGCCTCACAAACACCCCGAAAGGCAATCGAAGATGCGCGACATGCCGATGGCCGTTGTTGTGGCGGTTTGCTTGGTGATTGGCGGTTCGGGTGGACTGGCCCGAGGCGCAGACAAAGGCGACAAGACGCCTAACGACCCTCGCGGATTGGCCGGCACCCAACACTCGGTCGACGCCCGGGTGATCCGGCCGAACCGAGCACTCGATCCGAGTATCCAGGCCGAGCTTGAACCCGGCCCATTCACTATTCCTGAAGGCTACAAAGCGGTGAACCTGAAGTTCCACCGCGGCGACCCGAAGACGGGCGACGAGTCCGACGTCCTGCGACCCGGCAACATCAAATGCGTCAAGTCGAAGCGGCCGCCGGTCAAGGCCGACTTCAAAAAGGGCATCGAACTCGCCGCCGGTGAATACCTGCTGATCGTGGGCGGTTTTCCGGGAGCCTCCGGCAGCCTGGGCTACACCCTCGTTCCCGACGACAGCGACACGCCGACCAAAACGGAGGACAAGCCCGCCCCCGGCGAGCGTATCATCGACGTTGTTACGTGGTTAGGCGCGACGGATGCCACGTACAAACCGAAAACCAAGGCGACGTACCGTGCGAAAGGTGGAAAGGTCACCGGATCCATCGATCAAGAGCTCGAACCGCCGAAGTACGACAATGGCGTCACCTGCGATCCGCTTCCCATCAAAGGAACCTTTTCCGGAACGATTGCCGGCAACGTCATCACAGGCAAGTGGGAGGTGACGACCGCCGCCCACAAAATGCACTTCCCCGGCATCGATGGACCTGACTACGACCGAACCGACACGTTTCAACAAACCTACGAGTCGCGACTCGTTCTGAATCAGGACGGCACCGTCAGCGAGACGATGAAAGGCTCGGGCGTCACCGAATGCACGTGGGGGCCGACCGCGCCCAAGGAAATCGCCGGAAAGTGCGATAAGAATACTTACGAATTCGCCGTTCCCAGCGAACACGTCCCGCAACCGATGCAAGGCACTTGGAAGGAACGCCGGGCCGCCGAATGACAACCTCTCACCCAAGGAGAACTACAACCATGTCGCATGCACGTCAAACAACTCGTCGTCGCTTCCTGCAAAGTGTGGCTACCGCGGGAGCTGCCGGCCTGCTGCTTCCCTCGGTCAATCGGGCTTTCGGTTTCCAATCGCCAAGCGAACGCCCCGTCTTCGCAACGATCGGCCTCCGCAACCAAGGCTGGGCCATCACCGAGAAGACCTTGGGCTTCGCCGATTTCGCGGCGCTGGCCGATGTCGATGCGAACGTGCTGGGAAACTACGTCGCCCAAACGGAAAAGGCACAAGGCAAGAAGCCTGACGCTTACAAAGACTATCGCAAGATCCTCGATCGCAAAGACATCGACGCCGTGATGATCGCCACGCCCGACCACTGGCATACGAAAATCGCCGTCGAAGCCATGCGGGCGGGCAAGGACGTCTACTGCGAAAAACCGCTCACCCTGACCATCGACGAAGGAAAGCTGATCGAAAAGACCGTCAAGGAGACGGGCCGCGTGTTTCAGGTCGGCACGATGCAGCGAACCGAATGCGGTCAGCTATTCTTGCAGGCGATCGCGCTGGTGAAGCACGGACGCATCGGCAAGGTCCGAAAGATCACCTGCGCGATCGGCAGCATGTCGCCCTCGCCGGTGATCCCCGAGGCGCCGGTGCCCGAAGCGCTCGATTGGGATTTCTGGCTCGGACCGGCCGAAAAAGTCGCGTATCGAGCACTTCCCGAAATCCGCGAAGGCTACGGCGGCGGCGTCCCGCTCTATAGCAACTGCCATTACTCGTTCCGCGAGTGGCACGAATACTCGGGCGGAAAACTCACCGACTGGGGCGCGCATCACGTCGACAT
>JAEWUR010000564.1 GCA_023397045.1 Planctomycetota bacterium | reverse complement strand
GGTGAGTACGGCTGACCTCCGTCGCGACTGTATTCACTCGCACACGCTCGCGCTTGCCGCACTTGCTCGGGCGGGTAACGATCTGTTGAGCAATCATGGCCGTGTCTGGAAAACGAAGCTGAAGAAGCTGGCAACATTGGACTGGTCGCGATCGAATAGCCAGCTTTGGGAGGGCCGGGCGATGAATGCAGGGCGGCTTTCCAAGCGAAGTGTGAATGTGACCCTGACAGGCAATTTGATTAAGCAGCACCTTGGGCTTCCCCTGTCTTCCGAGGAGGAGGAGCTAGAACGTCAATTCCGGAGAAAAAGTAATGGCAGGAATGCCGGCCGCAAAAAGCAAAAAACGGGCTGATTCGGTCTTTGCGCAAGACGGGATGGCGAAGACGATCGCCGCCGTTTGTGACGAAATCCGCGAGCTCTACCTCCTTGATGCAATCCCGTGGGTGATTGGCTACAGCGGCGGGAAGGACTCCACCGCGGTACTCCAACTTGTTTGGTTGGCTGTGCGCGAATTGCCGCTGGAACAGCGGCAGAAGACGATCCATGTCATCTCGACAGACACGCTGGTGGAGCAACCGATTGTGGCGTCTTGGGTTGTTGCATCCCACACCAATATGCAGGCGGCTGCCGACGAGCAGCAGATGCCGATTGTCGCGCACCGGCTCATGCCTGAGATTAAGGACACTTTTTGGGTGAATCTGATGGGTCGTGGATACCCCGCGCCGCGAAAGCTGTTCCGTTGGTGCACGGAACGGATGAAGATTCAGCCATCGAACAAGTTCATACGCGACATGGTGCGCAAGTCGGGCGAAGCGATCCTGGTACTTGGAACGCGCAAGGCAGAGAGCCAGCGGCGCATGCTTGCGATGGAGAAGCACGAACAGACCCGCTCTCGCCGTTTTGCCGAGCCGCGCGAGCGACTCACTCCGAACTTCAGACTGCCTAACTCGCTAGTGTATACGCCAATCGAAGATTGGACGAACGACGACGTGTGGTTGTTTCTGATGCAGGTGAAGAATCCGTGGGGGCATACGAACAAGTCGCTTCTGACGATGTACCAAGGGGCGTCGTCCGATGGTGAGTGCCCGCTGGTGCTTGATAGTTCGACCCCGAGTTGTGGCGATAGCCGCTTCGGGTGTTGGGTCTGCACGCTGGTGGACAAAGACCGGTCGATGGAGGCGATGATTAAAAATGACGAGGAAAAGGTCTGGATGACACCTCTGTTGGAGCTGCGCAATGACCTGGGCGACTTCACGAAGGATCGTGCTCGGCGGGACTACCGGCGAATGAATGGTCGTGTGCAGCTCTTCAATGACAGCAACATTCCCGGGCCGTATACGAAAAAGGTTCGAGAGTATTGGCTGCGTCGCGTTCTGACGGCGCAGATGGAGGTGCGACGGTTGCGGCCGCCTGACGTCGAAGATATCGAGCTCATTTCACTGGCCGAGCTACGTGAGATTCGCCGGATATGGCTGTACGACAAGCACCAATTTGACGACTCCGTTCCGACGATCTATGAGGAGATCACTGGGCAGCCGTTCCCGAAGGACAATTCGGACGACAGCCTACTGCGATGCGAGGATTGGGGGCTCCTTTCGGGCGTCTGCGGCGAAGAGGAGGAGTTTTTCGAGCTTCAGACCCAGCTTCTCGATATTGAACGCGAGTATCGGGGCATGACACGGCGCGCGGGCATCTTTGAGGCGCTCGAAGAACGGTTTCGCGCCTACCAATATGGCGGGGAGCAGCACGCCATCGCCGTTCGCAAAGGCGAGGAGGAGCGACGTCGCACAGCGATGCAGAAGGATTCTGCCTCGCGTGGTGAGCCACAGCGTGTTCTCTTCGATGTTGCGGATGAGGCCGAAACAGCGGAAGACGGGGGCGAACGATGATCTTCGAGAAATTGACGTTACACAACTTTGGGCTCTACCACGGCGTGCAGGTGCTCGATCTGCAGCCCGCGGCGAAGAACGGGCGAAAAACGCCCATTATTCTGTGCGGGGGGATCAATGGGGGCGGCAAGACGACCATTCTGGACGCAGTGAAACTCGCGCTCTATGGGTCGCGCGGAAGCTACTCGAAACGGGCCAACATTGCGTATGACGAGTTTCTGCGCGACTCGATCAACCGGGGCGTGGCACACAGCACAGGCGCGTCGGTTGCACTTGGCTTTCGCATTACACTTGACGGCGAGGAGCATGTCTACGAAGTGCGTCGGGCGTGGCGGCAGCGTGGTCGCACGCTGCGCGAGCGGGTTCACGTTTCGAAGGACGGCGTTGCGGATCAGTACGTTGCTGATCACTGGGCGGATCTGGTGGAAGAGGTGATTCCGCTTGGCGTATCCCAGCTCTTTTTCTTTGACGCCGAACAGATCCGTTTTCTCGCTGATGAGGATACGGCCCAGGCTTCGCTTGGCAGTGCGATTAAGTCGTTGTTAGGGCTTGATCTGGCCGAGCGGCTGATTACGGATGCGAGCGTGCTAGAAAGCCGCTTCACAGAGAAGATGGCGGCGGTGGCCGAGGACCCAGAGGTTGTGGGTTTGCAGGCAGAGCTTGACACGAAGGAGAGTGAACTCAAGCGAGCTAAGGACGATCGTGCCAGCCTGACAGACCCGTTGCAACGGGCCAAGAACGCACACAAGAAGGCGGAAGACGCGTTTGCGGCGATTGGCGGCAAGCACTGGCAGGAACGGGAGACGCGTCGTCAAGCGCGTTCCGATCTGAAGAACCATCGGACCGGCCTAGAACAGCAGCTTTCGCAACTTGCTGCGGGGGCGCTGCCTCTTTGCCTTGTGCCGGACCTTCTCGGCGTCATGCGAGAGCAAGACACGGATGAGAAGCTGGCGGCCGAACAGGTGGTGATTGATCGGGTGTTGGCGGATCGCGATGGCCAGATCCTCAAGAGACTCGCCAAGGAGTCACTTTCTCGCGATGTGATTGGCACGGTTCGGAAAGTGCTCGACGCGGATCGCCGGGGGCGGCGTGCGGGAGGTGATGTGCCGCAGCGGCTCTCGCTTTCGGATACCGCGCGGGGCCAGCTCCATCGGCTTTGCGATGGCATGACCGCCGAGCTTCTGGCGGAAGTGAAGCGATTGCTCGATGAATATAGCCACGTGGTGCGCGACTTAGAGTCGGCAGAGCATTCCATGGCGGCGATTCCCGACGATGTTGATGTTGCCAAATACGTTCAGCGGCTCCAGGAGACGGCTCAGGAACTGGCCGTTCTCGCCGATCGGGTTAAGCGGCTCGACGCGGAGGTCGATGCCTTGCAGGTGCAGCGCAATGACCTTCAGCAGAAACTCCAGGCACGGCGGCGCGCCACAGTGGAGAGCGAACTTGCCTCTGAAGAGGCATCGAGGATGGTGAAGCTGGCAGTGCGGACACAGGAGACGATGCGGGCGTTTTTGACGCGTGCTACAGCCGCCAAGATCGACCAACTGTCGCATCGCGTTACCGAATCGTTCCGTTTCCTGTTGCGTAAGAAGACGCTCGTTCAGCAGGTGCAGATCGACCCTGTCACTTTTACCATCAGTCTGTTCGACAACAAGGGCCAGCCAATTCCGAAACACCGATTGTCGGAGGGTGAGAAGCAGGTGTTCGCCATATCGGTATTGTGGGGGCTCGCTCAGTCGTCGCCGCGTCCACTGCCGGCAATTATCGACACGCCCATGGCGCGTCTTGACTCCGAGCATCGCAGCCACCTGATCAAGCGATACTTTCCGAACGCCAGCCATCAGGTCATTATTCTCTCGACAGACACCGAGGTCGACCAGAACTTCTACGCAGAACTTCAACCGCACATCGCGCGAGCCTACCATCTGAATTACGACGAGTCGGAGAAGATGACGCTGGCTCGCGAAGGCTACTTCTGGCACTCTGCACGCACCAATCGCAATGGCAGAAAGGGGAAAAAGGGATGAACATCAAACAAATTCGTCTCTCGTCGCAAGGCAAGGACCAATTGATCCGTCTGAAGACCAGAACCGGCATCAACCAGTGGAACATCTTGTGCCGCTGGGCATTCTGTCTGTCATTGCGGGAAGCTACGCCACCTTCGCCAATTGACGTTCCAGCGGACAGTAATGTCGAGATGAGCTGGCCAGTCTTCGCGGGTGAGCATCACGAGCTCTATCTGGCTTTGCTTAAAGAACGATGCTTTCAAGACGGGGTTAGCATCTCCGACAAGGAGCTGAGTCGCCAGTTCCGGCTTCATCTCCATCGCGGAATCGGATATCTTGCATCTCCTCATGCCATTCGGTCTATAGCAGATATTGTCCGATTGGCCACGGCAAAATCTCCGTAGATGCGGTCAACACGCCGCTTTCACCCAAATTCGAAAAGATCCTGCTGTCATTCCTCGTGTTCCATTGTGGCATCGTGGCTCCCGGCTAGTGACGGGCCTTAGCAATTACCCCGGCGCGTGGTTGCAGCAGCGGTTTTTGGTGGTTCGTTGAGTGGAAGGTTTGATACTGGTATGGCCTGGGATGGCGTTAGGATTGATGCATAAAGTTGACAAGTTCACGGAGTTTTGCAGTTTGCGTCTCATGGCATTCGGCGAGCTCCGTTAGATTGCACCAGTCGCAAGATCGAAACACGCCAGACCGAATGAATCAATGCGACTCTCATTGGTTTGTGGGTTTCGATATTCTACCTCAGCGAGAGTGCAACCGGCGAAACCCGCTCCCGGCTTGAGTGACACCACAGTTCCGATGATCTGTTCACTACCGGCATCGTGAGGATTGCTCCGGATGATTACGTGGTCGCCAGGACGAAACTCGGTGCTGCCTCGACCAACGATCTCGACTTGGTCAGGTGGAATGGAAAGCATAACGTTCCGGCCGGTGTCCCACTCGACTTCTACCTGAAACCATCTTTCGTGGTCGGCACCATGCTCTGTGACGGACTGAACTGTGCCCATAGAATCGGGCGGAATGGGATCCGGATCGTTAGGCATCGCGACCAGTCGAATTCGATCACCAGGACGTGGCAGTTGCATTGCGTTGTCTCCTTCTCCTTCTGATCTGTTTGCTTACGACGCCATTTGCACACCGGACGGCGGCGCCGGGAGTGATTCGATCGCGGCGCATCGGTCGGGTAGTTCGGTGTGGGTGTAGACGCCGAGGGTCAATCGGACGTCGGAATGCCGGGCCAAGGTCTGGGCCATCTTGGGCGATACGCCGGCCTTGGCGAGGCCTGTGATGAAGCCGTGGCGTAGGCTGTGGAAGTCGGCGTAAAGGCCGTCGTGGTTGCAGTAGCAAAGGAAATCCGAATCGAGCCGCTTCTTCCGTTCGTGTTCGTCGTCCTTCACCTCGTCCAGCCATTTGTCGCGGGCGGCCATCAGGTCACGCTCGATCATCTTGTTCGTCTTGCGCTGTACTCCGCCGGGCACCCGGCCGGAGATGGGAAACAACGGTTGATCGGGGCTGAGGAGACGTTTCTTCGACAGCCAGGCCTTCAACTGCCGGGTAACTTCGGGGTGCAATACCTGGGCGTCTTCCCTGCGGCGCTTGCTGTAGCAAGCGTCGACCGTGGCGGTGGGCGGGTCCCGGTCGAGTTGTAGCGACCGGCGGGTTAAACTGCCGATTTCCCCTTTGCGGAACCCGGTCCAAGCGGCCAGGACGTAGATCATCGCGCGATCCGGTCCAGGAATGCTTTCGATGTTGTTTCCATTCTTAGCGGCATCAATCAGGCGGGCAAACTCATCGGAGGAAAGAGCCCGGCGGTCGTGACGCCGGTCGGCGCGAACGTTGATGCGGGAAAGATGTACGAGTGGATCGATTGGTGTGCGCCGGTCGCGAACGAGCCATCGTGTGAATTGCTTGATGGCGACCAGATAGTTATTGTAGGTCTGAGCGCTGAGCCCGTCGCGTCGGAGTTGGCCCAAGAACTCCAAAACACCGCTGGCTGTGATATCGCCGATGCGGATCCATTTCCGATCGGCAACGAGCCGGCGGATCTTGGCCAGCGACTCGGTGTACTGTCGCTGCGAAACCCCCTTGTTGCGAAGATATTGATCGAATTCTTTCAAATGGTTTGTGAGAAGGCGTTTTCGCTGCTCTTCGGTGGGATCGACCAGCCCGGCCTTCATACGTTCGACCTG
>JAEWUR010000492.1 GCA_023397045.1 Planctomycetota bacterium | reverse complement strand
GGGCGTAGTCGCCGCAGGTGCCATACACAAGCCCCGACCGGCCCATGACCTGGGCTTCGGCCGATCCGCACTCGTAGAGCGGTTCGTGCAACTTGAATCGTTGCGGCTGCCGGAGTTTTTCAACTAGCGTCACATGATTGTTGGGATCGACAACGCCAAGGCACCGGCAGATCGGAGGATAGCCGGGTGTCACAGAGTTGCTTCCCGGGGTGGGCCCAAGACTATCGCCGGGTTCTGGCGACGTGGCACTTGTGAAAGTGGCGTAAAGATGCTCGGTCTGCTGGCAGATCCCAAAATGTCCCGCCGCAACCATCTGGGAACCGTTGACCGCGTAGTTGGGCCCGAGATGATTGGACGGGATGCTGCCCATAATCGCCGTCGGGCGAGCGGAGTCTTGACTCACGCCCATAACACGAAAATGCCCATGGGCGCCGACCGCGGCCGAGCCGGTGTTTCTCCAGATCCCCATTCCAATGCCGGGCCCACCGATCTTCACCAACGCCCAACGATTACCGTTCTCGTCCGCCTCGCTGTCCTTCCACAGAATAGGGTATCCAACGCAGTCGGAAACTAGGCAGGTCGAATCGTCTTCCTTGATATGGGCGAACTGGTGCCACTCAAAGACGACCTCCAAACGCACCGGCACAACGCCCACCAGACACGCTTGGACCAGGTCGTCCTTGGCTACCGGCTGCAACAGGACGACGAACCGACGTGCATGATCGAGAATCTGCGGCTTCACACAAGAGAAGCCTGCACGGTTACAGAAAACGTCCAGGTTGTCGGCCGGCAGGAAGATCGGGGAGTCGATGCCCAGCACGTCAAATCGCGAGCAGTCCTGCCCACTCGTGTTCTTGACGGTGACGATGACGACCTGTCGGGAATCGCCACGAACGGGCAATGCCCCGCCGCCGGCCTTCAAGTCACGAACGTAGTCGGCGGCGTTCTGATAGCCGTTGAGCGCGTCGGCCGCAGGACGCCAGACGTCGCCGGGACTGAGCCGACCGGTCGTTTCGCCCATGGTTCAGTCCCCGATGCCTAGCGGTGAAAACGATGTCGCGTGATAAACCTTCTCCACATAAGCGGCCACCGGCCGACGTGCAAAACTCTTTGCAGCGTTGTCGTCGATCTCGCGGTATTGCACCCACAGGTATTCCCAACCCGCTTTCGAGACGCCGGTGATCTCGCCGATCGTCTGGGCTTCCACATCGTCGCTCTGATCGAAATGGTAGGTGATCTCGATCAGTTGTGGGTTTTTGCTCGATGCCGCACCCTTACCGCCGCGAAACAAGACCTGACCGGCCGGAAATCCACGAAACGTCTCTGCGTTGACCTTGCCGGTGATCGTTTTGAGCGTTTGGGAATACGCCCAGTCGTAGGTTTCGATGGGCAACTGCCACGTCTCGGTCCAACTGAACTTCGGCACGATGATCTCGCAGCCTTCGACGCCACGATCGGTCACGCCGATCGCGCCCTTGTGGTCGGCGGCCGTTTTGCCTTCCGGGGCATACTTGTGAATGGTCTCGAGGCTTTGCGTGATCTTTTGGCGGCCACCGGTGGTATCGAAGGCGAACTTGTACTCGTTCAACTCCGGCGGTTTTATTGGGCCGTAGATGATGTGAATCACATGCGCCTCGGGCCCGACCTCCTCGACGGTCGCCTGCTTGCGAAACAGTGGAATGCCATTGACCATGTAGGTCGGTGGGCTAGCGCCGACGGCCATTCCCCGAGCGATTTCGGAGGTCGACGCGCCCCAGACGGCATACGGAATCTCGGCGCTGCTGGGTTCGCCCGAGGTCGTCCGCACGCCGAATTGTTCCATGACAAACGCCATCGCCCGACCTCCCGTTACGATAGCAAAATCCCTTGATTCATGTTGCGTTCCATTCGTTCCAGGGCGACGTTTTGGCGGTCGGTGTTCTCGGCGATCACGGCCAAGTGTTTTTCCATCTTCTCTTCGATGGAACTACCGGTCCCGAGACCGCCAAGGGCCTCGCCGCTGAAGGTGCCGACGACCGACGCCTTCGCAGCGGTCAGACTGCCGGCAATGTCGGGGATGTTTTTCAATCCGGCGCCGGGCAATTCCGGTGCGTTCATGGCGGCTTTGGCACTCGCAGCCTCGGCCTTGGCGTCTTCCCATTCCTTCCGGGCCGCATCGACGGCATCCTGGGCCGCCTTCAGGTCGGCGGCATATTGTTCCTGGCGAGCGCGATGTTTGGCTGTGCGTTCGTCCTCGATGTTTTTGAGTGCGCCGGTGCGTTCGTCTTCGATCTGCTGCTTCCGATCCTCAACGTTTTGGCCGGTGGCCGCGAGTCGGTCTTGCGTTTCCCGTTTCCGCTCTTCGCTCGCCCGCGACAAATCCTCGTCCAGAATGCGTTTTGCCCCGGCGGCCGTGTCGGCATCGTATTGCCCGACAAGCTCCATCAGGTCGATCCAACGCTTGCCGATCCAGTTGGACGTAGAACCCCAGCCGGCGACGACCGAATCGGTGAAGATTGTCCATGCGGCGCTCATGCCGGTTACCAAAACGTTCCAGCCCTGCTGCAAGCCTGCCCAGGCGTTGGTCATAATCCGGGCGATGTTGTACACGGCATCGGTCCAAGTGCCGACAAAAATCTCTTTGAAACCAATCCAGGTTTCGGTAAGCCAGTTGACGCCTTTCTGCCACTCCATTCGTAGCATGGCCCATAGGACTTTGGCCGCCAGCGCAATGTCACCGGCGGAAAGTGCATCGCCGATTGCGCCGAAGGTGGCCATCAAGTCGGAGGCCAGATTGCGAAAGGCCGCGGCGATGCCGCTGATCGTGTTGCCCAGTGCGCCCGTGAAATACAGCATCGCCGCAATGCCTCCCCAGACGGCAGCAAACGCGGCGCCCACGGCCGAGACAGCCGAGATGGCGGCCGTCCATGCCGTTGCCAAGACCGATCCGACCATGACGACGGTGTTTCCCAGGAGATGCACGGCGCCAAGCACCAGCCCGATGCCGCCGGCAATGTTTCGCAAGAGTGCGGAGAACACCGTCACGGCCAATCCCGCCCCAACGATCGTGCCGGTGACCTGTAGCAAGACAATCGCCAAGCCGCGATGTTCCTTGATCCATTGTCGAACGGACGTGATGATCGTCACCAGTCGGTCGACCAGGCCGTCGAGATACGGGATCAACGCCCCGCCGATCACATTCGCGCTGCTCCGCATCACGTCCGTCAGATCGCCCAGGAGCGAAGAGAAACGTCTTCCGCCCTCGGCCGCCTCGGTGCTCATCACCAACCCAAGCGCCCGAGCCCGGGCTTCCCATTTGGCGATCCCGTCGGCACCGTTCTGCAACATCGGCAGCAGATCGACGCCGCTGCGGCCAAAGATCTGTACGGCGGCCGCTGTCCGTTCGGCTGGATTTTGGATGGCAGCGATCCGGTCAGCGATTCGCTTGAATTGCTCCTCAGGCCGAAGCCTGGCGAGTTCCGCCACGGATAATCCCAAGGATACCAAAACCTCTTGGCCGGCCTTTCCGCCGCGTGCAGCGTCTGCGATATTCACCTGCATCTTTTTGATGCTGCCGGCCAAAGTGTCGATGGCGACATTGTTGCGCCGGGCGGCGTAACCGAGTGCGGAGAGCGCTTCAACGCTTGTGCCGGCTTTTTCTGCGAGATTGGCCATCTCTGTCCTCGACGTAGCCGCTTGTCTTGCGGCGGCCAACAGGCCAGAGAAGATTCCCGCAGGCGACGAAGCGAATCGAGCAATCGCAGCGAACGGTTCCGGCAATTCACCGCCATACGTGCCCGCGCCAAGTCGGCCGAGCGACGCCGACCAGCCGCGCAGACGCGCCTGCATCGCGGCCAGACCTTGAGTCACACGATTCTGCTCAAGAAAGACCTCGACGTAGGCGGCGCCCGCTCGAATTGCTCCTGCGGTTGACATTGTAGTGGCCAGTGGTCAGTGGTCGGTGGTCAGTGGTCAGACATCGGGCGGTCTTCTCTGGCCACTGACCACTGATCACTGGCCACTCTTCCCGCACAGCCCCTTCAGACACTCGACGCTGATCTTGATTCTCGTCTCTTTGGGCTCGGACTGTTTCCGATCCATAAACGGGTGGAAATCGCTTGGCGTAAACGGCTTCCTGTGTTTCTTCGCGTCGCGGAACGGGTTGGCGCCGATCGCGGCCAGAAGGGCCGTTCGGTCCCACTCCGCCTCCTGACGGCCTCTCGCCATCGCGATCAATTCGGCAAGGGTTCTTGGTCCGGGATCGATCCCAACGATGCCGGCAAGCTCCCAGCAGAACCAGTACCAATGGTCGGGAGTATCGAGAGTTTTTGCCACTCGGTTTCGAGTATCTGATCGATCACCGCATCGAGTTCCCCGGTCGCCAGACGCGTCGTCCGCATCTCCTTGACGCGCTGGTCGAACGCCCGTCCCTTCTCCAACACCTTCCGCAGGATTTTCCTGCGGTACTCGGGGAAAAAATCGATGGTCTCCTCGATCAAACAGTCCAAAACGTTCTGCAGAGCGTCACCGCCCATCGCCCGACCGAAATCTTCGTCGGTGACGTTCTTCTCGTCACACTGCGGCTTGCAGAGGGCATAGACGACGTCGCAAATCAATGGCGGATAGTCAGCCATCTTTTTGAGCAGGTCGCTGTTGGGCTCGACCAGCGCAAGCAGATTCACCCGAATCGGCTCGCCA
>JAEWUR010000593.1 GCA_023397045.1 Planctomycetota bacterium | reverse complement strand
GTCATGAACATGCTGCTCGGCAATATGATCGCCACTGAGCCACGTGAAATGATACCAGTTGCGTACCTGGTGTTGCATTTCCGTCTGGCCGGCCTGACGCGGTCGCACCCAAATCGCGCCCGTGTTGAAATAAACCCGAAGGAATTGCAGGTCCCCGATGGCCCCCTCGTGAATCCGCTCGACGATCTTTCGGTGCTTCACCTCATGACGCAAATGATGGCCCACCGCCACCGCCAGTTTCTTCTTCTTCGCCTCGTCGCTCGCCGCCATGATTCGACGCACGCCGGGCACGTCCGTAGCCAGCGGCTTCTCCATGAACACATGCCGGCCGGCACGAACCGCCGCCTCGAACTGCGGCGGACGAACACCCGGCGGCGTGCAGATCAACACCACGTCGACCTCGCTGTCGACCGCGCTCTGGTAAGCGTCCAGACCGACAAACTGCCGCTCCGCCGGCACGTCGATCTGATCCGCAAACTCCTTCTGAAGATTCTTGAGGCTGATTTCCAGCGAGTCCTCAAAGGCGTCGGCCATCGCGACGAGTTTCACGTTGGCCGCGGTGCTCATCGCGTTCGCCGCCGCGCCGGTCCCGCGACCGCCGCAACCGACCAGCGCGATCCGGATCGCATCGTCGCCCGCCGCATGAACCCTCGGCACGATCACGCCCGCCAACGCCGACGCCGCCGCGATGCGACCGCTCGTCTTGAGAAAATCCCGCCGTGATGCACTTTGTCCCATCGATTCCATGTCGATCTCTCCCGGAAGCAGGTTGTCATTAGTCAAATCAATATTCGTACTTCGTCGTAATGCCCGGCATCGGCACCGGATATTTCCCTTCCGCGTTGGCCAACACCGGAGCCGCCGAATCCATCGCCAGCTTGTCCACCTCAGGCGCAAACTCGTGATCCAAATTCATAATCTGATCGTAAGTAATCACCTGTCCGGTATGGGCGGCCATGCGCCCCATGCTGGTCACCAGGCTCGCCTCGGCGCCGCGACGCGCCTCGTTATACGGCGTGTCGCTGCGAATCGCGTCGAGCAGGTCCTGCCACTCGACGCCATAACCCCAATCGTTCGATTTCGAAGACTTCCACGCAATCTCCGACTTCGCCGCATTCTGCCCCTTGAAAATCCGCCCGTCACTGATCGACGCAAGTCCCTTCGTGCCGTGCGCGAGACTGTCGAACTCCTCGTACGCACCGGCGATGCACCGCCCAAACATCATCAGTTTCGCCCCGTCGCCAAACGTGTACTCGACCGAATAGTTGTCGAAGTTCTGATCGATCGACGTGTTCCGGTAGTGCCGTCCGCCGCTGGCCTTCGCCTCGACCGGCCAGGCATCCTTCATCCAACAGCACTCGTCGATGCTGTGAATGTAAAAATCGCTGTAGCAGCCCCCGCTCGCCCAAAGAAAACTGTGAAACCGCTGAATCTGATAAAGCAACTCGCTCACCTCGCCTGGATTGGGCTCCGACGCGAACGACGCCAGCGGGCCGTGCATCCGATACGTCCGCATCAACAGAATGTCCCCAATCCGCCCCGAGGCAATCTGATCCTTCAACTCCCGCCGGGCCGGCGCGTGCCGCCACATCAGTCCGACGCCCACCTTCAAATTCTTCTTCTCCGACTCTTCCGCCAGCGCCAACATCTTCCGCGTCGTCGGGCCGTCGACCGTCGTCGGCTTCTCCATGAACGTGTGGACGCCCTTTTCGATCGCATACTGAAAATGCACCCATCGAAAAGCCGGCGGCGTCGCGAAAATCACCACGTCGCCCGGCGACAGACAATCGATCGCCTTGCGATACCCGTCGAATCCCACGAACTGACGTTCCAACGGCACATCCACCAGTTCGCCGCACTCCTTCTTCAACCGCTCGCAACAATTCTTGACGTGGCTCTCGAAAACGTCGGCCATCGCAACCAACTTGACCGGTCCGCCGGTCGTCCCCAACGCATTGGCCGCCGCGCCCGTCCCGCGACCGCCGCAGCCGACCAGGGCAACCTTGATCGCACCATCGCCGGCGGCATGAACCTTCGGCACGATCATGCCCGCCAACGCCGACGCCGCCGCAACGCGACCCGTCGCCTTCAAAAAACCCCGCCGAGAAGAAACACCAATTCGCTGACTCTCGTCAAAACGTTTCATATTGAATATCCCATTTGCTAGAAACTCCCCTCTCCTTCCGGGAGAGGGGCAGGGGGTGAGGGCCGCTTGCTCCCCTCGCCCTTTGGGAGAGGGGCAGGGGGTGAGGGCCGCTTGCTCCCCTCGCCCTTTGGGAGAGGGGCAGGGGGTGAGGGCTGCTTGCTCCCCTCGCCCTTCGGGAGAGGGGCATGGGGTGAGGGCCGCTTGCTCCCCTCGCCGTTTGGGAGAGGGGCAGGGGGTGAGGGCCGATTGCTCCCCTCGCCCTTTGGGAGAGGGGCAGGGGGTGAGGGCCGCTTGCTCCCCTCGCCCTTTGGGAGAGGGGCAGGGGGTGAGGGCCGCTTGCTCCCCTCGCCCTTTGGGAGAGGGGCAGGGGGTGAGGGCGGTTCGTATTCCCAAAACATTACCCATCCTCCACAACCCCCTAACGCCAAACAGCCCAAAAAACGCGAAAGAATTCTCAACTCACCTCCGGCAACTCATATCCCTTGCGCCGAGGCCGATCCAACAACTTGTTCGCCTCCTCGCAGTTCGTAAATCGCTCGGCCACCGGATCCCATTGCAGCGGCTCGCCGACCCGCCCAATGTCCCGCACAATGTTCACAAGATAACAGAGCGTCGACGACCGTTGCCCATACTCGATGTCCGCATTGCAGCGAGCGCGGCTCTTCATGCAATCGACCCAATTCTCGATATGGTACGACGTCTCCGGCCGTTTGATCGGGCCGGGATTCTCCGGCGACTTGACCAACTCCTTCGGATTGCTCGCGATCCGGTTCCGGTTGATCTCAATCTTCCCCTGATCGCCGACGAAAATCGCGCCCAATCCTGGGCCGCGGTCTCCGTCGAGATGCAATTTCAACTCCGTGCCCGACGCAAACTTCATCGACACCTTCGCTCGCGGCCCGCTAAGCCGGGCCATCCCGTGATAATCGACCCCGGTGTCGTCAACATCATCCGAAACGCTGACTCCCCCAACCGTCTTGCCAGCGAACTTCCCGGTGTCGCAATCCGCCAACGGCTCTTCGAGCGTCACTTCGACCGGTCCCGTCTCGTCGGTGCCCAAGGCCCGATTGATCTGGTCATACGAATGCGTGCCCCAACCCGTGACGCCGAAACAAAGTCCGCCGCCATCGTAGTCCCACCACTTAGCCCAGCCCTGATGAAGCTCGGGATCGAAAGGCCGCAACTCCGCCTGGTTCGTCCACAGATCCCACCACGGCTCGACCGGCCCGGTCACCTCTTTCGACGAGGTCTTGGTCCACCGAAACGGCCCGACATAGTTCGGCGCAATCACCGTATGCACCTTGCCAATCGCCCCATTCTTAACCAAGTCGCTCGCCCAATTGTTGATGGGCATCGACCGCTGCTGCGTGCCAACCTGCGTCACGCGATTCAGTGTGCGCGCCGCGCGGACCATCGCCCGACCTTCGGCAATCGTCAAACACATCGGCTTTTCGATATACGCGTCCAGCCCCGCCTGCATCGCCTGGATGACGATCCACGCCCGGGCGTGCGTCGTCGTCTCCACCATCACGCCGTCGAGCTTCTCGACCTCAATCATGCGCCGAAAATCTTCATACGTCTTCCAGTCCCGTCCTTTGCCAACCGACTGGACAAACGGACCGATCCGTGGGCCATAACAATCGCAAACGGCCGCGATATCAATCGACGGCACGTCATCGCACGTCTCCGCAATCTGACCGGCTCGACCGCCAAGGCCGATGATGCCAACGCGAATCTTCTCATTAGCCCCCGGTTGACCGTCGCCGCCAAGCACCTCCGACGGAATCCACAGCGGCAGCGATAAACCTGCCGCCGCGCCCACCGCGGAAGTCTTCAAAAACTGACGCCGGTTCGCAATTCGTCTCGTCATTGCACACGCTCCTCGTTTCGGATGCGAAGGTTCTTGAATTGAACTTTCATCGACGGACCGGGGTGAAGTTGCAGCGTGATCAAACCGTCCGAAGCGGCCTTGCCTCGCTCGCGGTCGACAACGTGTACCGTGACGTGACCGTTAATCTTCAATGTGATTTCCGGCCCTTTCGCAATCACGACATATTCGTTCCAATCGTTCGGACGGATGATCTTCGCCCAATCGACCGCCGGACTGATCTTCTCGACCGTTCGGCGCCCGTCTTCGGCAATCTCAACCGCGTCGCCGCGCTCCGCCATGATCTCGCGCTGATTGCACTCGTACAAAATGCCCGTGTAGTTCGGACCCGTTTCCATGTCGGCCTGATAGCCCTTCACGTCCCAATCGGGCAATTCCTCGCTGCGGAAATTGATGCCCGAGTTGCCCTGCTCGCAACAAAATCGGAACATCGCGCGCATCTCGAAGTCGGCCGAACGCCCGCCGCGCCAAAAGAG
This sequence comes from Planctomycetota bacterium, assembly GCA_023397045.1. Taxonomy (GTDB): domain Bacteria; phylum Planctomycetota; class Planctomycetia; order Pirellulales; family Thermoguttaceae; genus JAEWUR01. Next base: position 3,700 of record JAEWUR010000593.1, on the reverse strand, counting down.
ATACGTCGCTCGCGCGAGCGGATGCTCCGCCGTCGTCTGCCCGGTGATCGCACCGTCCTCGACACCCCAATAACCCGGCTCGCCCTCCCAACCTTCCAGATCGTGACCGTTGAACATCGGCCGGAATCCGTCCTCCGCGGTGTCTGCCCGAACGATCCCCGACACCGTCAGAAAAACCAATAGACCGAACATGACCGCAAACGACGATCCGAAATATTTCCGCATCAGCGATCCTCTCCAACAGGCATGGGTGGGCAAATCGTGTTCGTTCGGGCCGACGATTCGTTGGGTCGGACACCGTAGGCGGGGCTTCCCTAGCAGCCTGTTGAAATAGTCGATTTCAGAGACAGGTTGAGTGCCACTGGCTCTGCCAGTGCCGTGAAAACGCGGGGGAGTTCAGCACTGGCACACTTTTTCAACAGGCTGCTAGGTCAGGAAGCTTGGGCCGAAGGACGAGTCTCAGTATAGTTCCACCGCCCGGCCATGTCTTGTAATCTATGGGCGGTTTCTGGTATTATATGCGCATGGTCGCATTCGACGCCTTCCGCCGTAAGTTCTTCCAACAACTCGCCAATCCCTGGGATTTAGGCCTCCTCTTCGACTACCTGCCCGACACCTACTTCTATGCCAAAAACCTGCGCGAACAGTTCGTCATGGTCAACCAGGCCCTGGCCTCCCTGTTCGGCAGCACGACGCCCGAGTCGATGATCGGAAAAACCGACCACGATTTCAGCCCGCCCGACCTCGCCGATCAGTTCGTGGCCGAAGACCGCCGCGTCATCGAGACCCGCCGCCCCGTCACGTTCCAGGCTTGGCTCATCCCCAATCGCCACGGCGAAATGAAATGGTACCTGTCGAGCAAAATCCCCTTGTTCAACCGCCAGGGCAAGGTCATCGGCACCGCCGGCGCGATGCGCGACGTGGCCAAGGCAACGGATCTACTCGCGCCCTACCGCGAGATGCAGGCGGTGCTCGACCACCTGTTCAGCCACTACGCCGAGAAGATCGACTTCCAACATCTAGCCCGATTGGCGTCCCTGTCCCTCAGCCAACTCGATCGCCGCTTCAAACGGCTGTTCCAACTCACCCCGCAACAATTCCTGCTGCGCGTGCGACTGAACGCCGCAAGCCAGCTATTGGCCACAACCCATCGAGCCGTTGCGGAAATCGCCCTGCAAACGGGCTTCTACGACCAGAGCTACTTCACCAAACACTTTCGGCGTCAACTGGGCATGACACCAACCACCTATCGCCGCAAGTATCATCGCGACCCCGCCCCATCCCCCATCAACCCCAACCTGCAAATCGACCGCTGATTCCAGTTTCTTGCGCAAGCGACATATTCACACGGTTACTTTGCGCCTGGAAAATGCGCCTTTCCATACTTGGCGTAGTAGTGATGAATGCTGCGTTCTGCAATCTCGTACATCACCGCTTCCATTTCCTTCGAGGTCCACGGCTTCTGCCGGAAATAGAAACTGCCACGGTTGAATTGTCCTTGCTCTCCATCGTTGACCACCTGAATGCAGTTCAGTGGCCCAAACATACCGATAGTCACGACACGATCAAGAATACTACTCGTCTCCGCGAAATCACATCCGTCACCAAAACATACGAATGGGGTAATGCCCTCGGTCAGCATGGCCGTGCGAAATCCGATGACATTCTTCCCAAGCCGCTCGATCGCGTTGCCTTTAGCCTGCCGAGGCTTGCCTTCTGCCTCCCGTAAATCGTTCGTCCCCTGGTTTTTTACCTCAACGATCAATATGGGAAAAAGGCTGCCGTTTTCGTCTCGAATGGATAGAATGCCGCCGTCGGGACGCATCGCCGAACTCTCGAAGTGATAGTCGAACGGCACGTTCGGAAAAGCCTCACGCAATCGACGAACTACGTCGCCGAGTTTCCACTGGCGTTCATGGTGCAACTCAACGCCAAATTCAGCCTGAAGCCGCCTCGCGATGGTCGTCAACGAACGGCCAAGACGCCCCTCTTGTTCTCTTGACGTAAGATTGATAACCGTGCCTGTGCGTTGTTTGCGTAGCTGGTGCTTCCTGGCCATCACGGTTCTCCAAAGCCTCGTTCACGCGGTCATTTACGTTCGACGAGGAATAAGTGTTCGGTGACGTGAATATCTCGGTTGCGCAAGTTCCGGCTTCCACGGAACGTATTGTAGGGCACCTCCACCATCTGAACGGATCCCAGTTGTTTTAATAGAGCCATCATCGTATCGGGTTTGACGAACCCCTCATCATTAAAAGAGATCAGCAGAAAGCGCGCGTCGAGGCTCTGTAACAGATCCCGTAGCAATTCAAAGGCCTGTGCTTTCGAGTTGTACCCTGATCGACGCCAATCTGTCGGAATGCCGGAAATCTTGCTGACCTGCGCTGGGCGTTGGTAGTGGACCAGAAGATTCAACATGAAATAATTCGAGCCGTAGGGGTGCTGGTTGTAAGGTGGGTCGATATAGGCCAAATCCAAATCGGCCACTTCACGCGCCGCCGTGTTCGCATCGGATTGCATTACCTCGACATCACACTCGAAACGACTTAGAACAGGCGGAGCCAACCGAATTGGACCGCGAATCCGCAAAAGCGCGTCGCCATTACTGCCCCCAAACTTGCCAATACCCGTATGACGATCCTTATAAAAACCCTTAAAAACGCCAGCCGTATTCGCATGAACTGACGCTTCGCTGAGAAGCGGTCCCAAAACCATTTCCCGCAGGTCGGTCGGAACCGAGGGCAACATCCTCCGGTAGTTATCAAGCCGACGGGCGTTGTCGCGAGTATAGAAAACCCGGTCTTCCGCCGTTATGCTGCCCTCATCTTTCGGCGCGTACAACTCCTCGATAAACCCCTTTGGAAATGTCTCGTCGTCAACCCTTGCGTTCAGGTGATCGACAACGTTTTCAAGTTCCAGAAGATCAACCGTGCTCCGGTTTCGAAGGTAGCACCGACCAACAACCGCGGCATAGTCTTCAAAATCATTGCTGACGAGCAGAGAAGCATGCGCCTTCAAAAAACGCGATACCACTCCCGATCCAGCAAACACGTCGAAAACCCGCAGACGGTCCTTTCCGAGACGACGTTTGACACGCTCTACGGCCTGCGAAATATTGGTGAGAAGCGACCGTTTGTTTCCAATGTACGTCAATAATTGGTCGGAAAGATAATCGGCATCCTCCCCAGCAGGGTGGTCATTCCAGAAAACCCGTTGTCGCGCATCACTGACAGCCATCGTGGCCGATCCATCCCTCATCGTAATCCCTCCCGAGATGTCGCTACTTCCGCTGTTGCTGCGAAATGCCTGCTTCCAGTCCTGCATAACGCGTGTTCATTGTACTTGTGGCCCAGAACTACGCAACTGCGAGCGGCCAGGGCAAGACGCCGTCCGCCAACACTCGCCATTCTGCGCAAATCACCAGATACACCCCGCCAGCAAAATCCGTCTCGGCAACCGTTGACCACCACGCCCCCCCCGTATTTCCCGCACCGACGGGCGCGGCTGTCATAAGTCTCGCAACGCCCACGGATGGAACGGTCGAGGCCAGCCGTTGCCATGCGAACGGTGGTGGTACGACCCGGAGGGTTATAACGAATGGCCGTCAAAAAATTTTCCGCCGTTTTTTGACACCGGCCCAAACATGACCTAAGCTGACATTGGGTCGGGAAACAGGACCCGTTTCCCGGCCTGCTCGCCG
>JAEWUR010000415.1 GCA_023397045.1 Planctomycetota bacterium | reverse complement strand
TCACGCAGTTGGACCTCGAGATGTCGTTTATCGGCGTGGAGGACATTATCGGCGTGATCGACGGATTGGTGGCACGGCTTGCGAAAGAGATTCTTGGGCTGGAGGTTTCGTTGCCGCTGCCGCGGATGAGCTACGACGAAGCGATGGAGCGATTTGGGCACGACGCGCCCGACTTGCGGTTCGGCATGGAGTTGACGGACCTGACCGATCTGGCGAAGGAATCGGAGTTCAAGGTGTTCCGCGGCGCGATCGACGCCGGCGGCCGAGTGCGCGGGATCAACGCCAAAGGCGCTGCCGACCGATATTCGCGCAAGGGCATCGACGAACTGACGACTTTTGTCGTCGAGAACTTCGGCGCAAAGGGGCTTGCATGGTTCAAGGTTGAAGCGGACGGCAAGTTGGCTTCGCCGATCGCGAAGAATTTTGACGCCGGCCTGCTGGCCAAGATCGGCGCGCGATTGGACGCCGCGCCGGGCGACCTGCTGCTGATCGTGGCCGACAAGTTCGAGACCACCTGCAAGTCGCTCTATGCCCTGCGAAAACGGCTTGGCGCCGAGTTGAAACTGTACGATCCGGCCACGATGAACTTCTCGTGGATCGTGGAATTTCCGATGTTTGCGTTCGATCAGGAGGAGAACTGCTGGGCGGCCATGCACCATCCGTTCACGGCGCCGCGCCCGCAAGATCGCGACCTGTTGAAGACCGATCCGCAACAGTGCCGGGCGCAGGCGTATGACCTGGTGATTAACGGTTATGAAGCCGGCGGCGGCACGATTCGTATTCATGACCAGGAACTTCAGTCGGAGGTGTTCCGGCTGTTGGGCATCGATGCCGAAACGGCCCGGGAACGGTTTGGATTCTTGCTCGACGCGCTTCAATACGGCGCGCCGCCGCACGGCGGCATCGCGTTGGGCATCGACCGGATGGTGATGCTCTTCGGCGGGCTGGACAACATCCGCGACGTGATCGCTTTTCCGAAGACGCAACGCGCGACCGATATGATGACGGGCGCTCCGGGTCTGGTCGATGCGAAACAACTGCGTGATTTGGCGATTAAGCACACCAGTTGACGAAACGTGTTGTGCGCGGCAGACTGAGTGGTTGAGATGCATGGGCCGACGTGCCGTCGGCCGCGAGACGGTCGGTCATGCCGGTCGGTCGCTAAACGGCGATCGTTCCCATTGGTCGGTTAGCATTGCCTGGCTTTTCGACAACCACTAACACGGAGAAGCGAAGGATGTTGCTCCAGATTCGATCGTGGAAAGTCGCCGCAGCGGTCAGCTTGTTCCTGGTTTGCGCGGGCTGCCCCAAGTCCGAGTCAAAAGCTCCAAAGAACGAGCCCGCCGCCAGCAGGATGACGGCCGAAGGGCCGTCGGCTGCCGGGGAAGAGGCAGAAGAGACGGCGACCGAGCCGGAAATGCCTCGCGAGTCTGTGGAGGTTGCCGAAAGAGCCAAGCCACAGCAATCCGCGCCGCCGGCCGCGATTCCCAAAGTCATCCTTAGCGATGAACATCGCGCTGCTTGCCTGGTCGATGTTGGCGACACGTTGCCCGAGGCGGAGTTGATGGGGCTGGATGGCAATACGCATGCTTTGGATAGTCTGTACGGGCAGAATTTGACGGTTGTTTGTTTCTGGAACGTCGGCTCGCGTCGTTCACAACTGATTTCGGACGCGGCGTTGACCGACCTGATGCGGGACGTAGCCGAACCGTTTGCCGAAAAGGGCGTTCGCGTGATCGCCGTCAACGTTGACGATCCGGTCGACGTGGTCGGGAAGGGGATCGAGGGCGCCCAGGTGCGATTCCCCTGTTTGCTCGATCCGCGTGGGGAGTATTTTTCGAAGCTTGCCAGCGACAGGCGGATGCCCCGGACGTTTCTGCTGGACGCCGGCGGCCGGATCCTTTGGTTCGACGTCGAGTATTCTCGGCCCACCCGAAGGGAGCTTCTGCACTGTATTCAAGTGGCGTTGGGCGAGCTATAATTGGGTGTGATAATACCCCGGTGTACTCCACCCAAACGTGATCGTCGCCCACGGCGGGCAAGCCCGCCCGCTACCTGGGATCGCACGGCGTCCACCTCAACCACAGCCATCCCTTAGGGGGGCAACCGTATCTGACTGTGCCTACCTCACCCGAAAACGAGATATCGGCGAACGCCGGCGAGAGCCATTCGGAGTTGTTTCGGGTGGCGATGGCCCAGGTTGCGCCGACGCTTGGCGACCTTCCGCGGAACTTGGCCCTGCACATCGAGCAGATCGAGGCCGCGCGTCGGCAGCATGCCGACCTGATCGTGTTTCCCGAGTTGTCGCTGACGGGCTATTTCATTCGCGACATGGTTCCCGACTTGGCGATTTCGCCCGAGGGGCCAGAGATTCGGCAACTGATCGATGCGGCGGGGCCGATGTCGCTGGCCGTCGGGTTGGTTGAGGAGTCGCCGCGGCATCGGTTTTACAATGCGGCGCTTTGGGCCGAGGGCGGCCGGGTGGTGCATGTGCATCGCAAGGTTTATTTGCCGACCTACGGGCTGTTTGACGAGCAGCGGTATTTTGCGGCAGGCGAGCGATTTTTCGCGTTTGACACGGCGCGATGCGGCCGGGTTGGCATCTTGGTGTGCGAGGATTTCTGGCATCTTTCGGCCGCCGCGATCATGCAGGCCGAGGAGGTCGACCTGTTGGTCTGCATGGCCAACTCGCCCGCCCGAGGCGTCGACGGCGAGAAGGTTCGCACGGCGGAGACCTACGAGCAACTCGCGAGGACTTTCGCGCAATTGCTCGGCGCGTCGGTGATCGTCGTGAATCGCGTGGGATTTGAGGATGGATTGTGTTTTTGGGGCGGCAGCATGGCCGTCGGACCGGACGGTCAAACAGTGGCCCAGGCGCCGATGTTCGACCCGGCGTTGTGCGTTGCGGCATTCGATCCCGCGGAACTGCGGCGTCAGCGGTTGATTGCGCCGTTGGCTCGCGACGAGCGTCTGCTGGTGACGATCGAGGAATTGAATCGAATCAAACAAAGGCGATATGGATTGCTGAATCCAATTAATGGAATCGAATGACATGCGACAACGCATCTATATCGAGACGACAATCCCGAGTTTCTATTACACTCTTCGCAATGATCCGGAGTCCGTTGCTCGAATGCATTGGACGCGCCAGTGGTGGGATCGGTTTTCGTGTGAGTCGAACCTTTTAACGAGCGACGCTGTCATTGCGGAGCTCAGCCGCGGGAGCGGCGGAATGACGGACGAACGGATTGCCCTAATCAATGAACTTGATCTCCTGGAGATTACCGAGGAGGTTGAGGAGATTGCCTCCATCTACATCGAGAAACTGGTGATGCCAAACGACCCGACCGGCGATGCGTTGCATTTGGCCTTGGCGTCGTTTTATCGGGCCGACGTACTTCTTACGTGGAATTGCCAACATTTGGCCAATCCGAATAAAATGGAACATGTCCGGATCGTCAATTATGCGCTGGACTTGCCGATGCCATTGCTGACGACGCCGTTGAACTACCTGAGTGAAGGAGAGTGCGATGAGTGACGATGTGATTCACGCAATTCGCAAGGTACGGCACGAAATTTCGGCGGAATGCGGCCACGATGTTCACAAGGTCGCTACCTATTGCCGCGAGGTTGGAGAACGGGTGCGTCGGGAGGGAAAATCGTGTTTGAGATCCTCCGCCAGGCAAAACATGCCCAAGGGGTCTGAGACAACGCGGAAATGACTGCCGAAGCATCAATCCATACCGTGGCGCCATGAAGCCTAGCGAACGATATCTGAAGATCAATCCTGCGTTGGTGACCGAGATTCTTTGCCGGTTCATCCGGGTCGAGATTCATCGGGCGGGTTTTCAGCGCGCGGTGATGGGGCTCTCGGGCGGGATCGATTCGAGCGTCGTCGCATTTCTTTGCGCCCGGGCGCTGGGGCCGGAAAACGTGCTGACGGTAACGATACCGTATAAGACTTCGAGCGAAGCCACTCGCCGCGACAGCCAGGCGGTGGTCGAGCAACTCGGCGTCCAAACGCTCGACGTGCCGATTACGAGTCAGATCGACGCCTATTTTGCACACGTCGGCGATCCGTCGCAGTTGCGGCTGGCCAACAAATGTGCCCGGGAGCGGATGACCGTGCTCTACGATCAGAGTGCGGCGTTCGGCGGGTTGGTGGCCGGAACGAGCAATAAGAGCGAGCTGCTGCTGGGCTATGGCACGCAGTTTGGCGACATGGCCTCGGCGATCAATCCGATCGGCGATCTCTATAAGACGCAGCTTTACGAGTTGGCTCGATATCTCGGAGTGCCGGCGGCGATCGTGTCGAAAGAACCGACCGGCGATCTTTGGATTGGCCAGACCGACGAGGGCGAGTTGGGCTTTTCGTATGCCGAGGTCGATCGTCTGCTGGTGCTGATGGTCGATCGGCGCTGGCGGCGCGCGGAACTGTTGCAGGCGGGCTTCGCCGTCGAGTTCGTCGATCGCGTGGCCACGATGATTCGCCGCAATCATTATAAACGCCGCATGCCGGTGATCGCCAAACTTTCGCATCGCACGATGGACCGCGATTTCCGATATGCGAGAGATTGGGGAACTTGATAGAACCGTGAAACACGCCTCTTCTTCAACAGCACCAAGCCGTTACGTGGTCGGGTTCGATCTGGGGACGACCAACTCGGCGGTGTCCTACATCGACACGAACGAAAAGTCGTGGAAGATCCGCACTTTTTCGGTTCCGCAACTCGTCGCGCCGTCGCAGGTCGAGTCGCGCGAAACGCTCCCTTCGTTCCACTATGAACCGGCGTCGTCGGAATTGGCGGCCGGCGCGATCCGTTGTCCTTGGCACGCGTCGGATCCGAAACACACGGTCGGTTTTTTCGCGCGGGATCATGGCACGCTCGCGCCGGGACGGTTGGTCAATTCGGCGAAGTCATGGTTGTGTCACTCGGGCGTGGATCGCACGGCGCCGTTGCTGCCGTGGCATGGAGCGGACGATGTTGAGCGGCTTTCGCCGATCGAGGTGAGCGCTCGGTATCTTGGCCACGTGCGCGAAGCGTGGGATGCGAGATTTCCGCACGATCCGCTGGCCGAGCAGGAGTTTGTGTTGACGTTGCCGGCGTCGTTCGACGAGGTCGCCCGGGAGTTGACCGTCAAGGCAGCGGCTGCGGCCGGGTTGCCGCGAGTCGTGCTGATCGAGGAGCCACAGGCGGCGTTTTATGCGTGGATTCACGCCCACGCCGAGGATTGGGACCAGCTTGTTTCGCCAGGTCAGAAGATTTTGGTGTGCGATATCGGCGGCGGCACGTCGGACTTCACGCTGATCCGCGTGCGTCGTGGTGATGGCGGCAAGGTGCAGTTCCATCGCGTGGCCGTGGGCGACCACCTGATCCTCGGCGGCGACAATCTCGATCTGGCCTTGGCCAAGCATATCGAAGAGAAGATTGTGCGGCGGCAGACCGAGAGCGCGCCCTCACCCCAACCCTCTCCCGGTGGGAGAGGGGGAAATGTGGACCCTCGCCAATGGGCCGTGTTGGTGCGGACGTGTCGGACGGTCAAAGAGACGCTGCTCGGTCCGGATGCTCCGGAGAAAACTACGGTCAATCTGCCCGGCTCGGGCGCGAAATTGCTTGGCGGCGGGTTGCAGGTCGAGGTGACGCGCGACGAAGTGTGCAAGGT
>JAEWUR010000213.1 GCA_023397045.1 Planctomycetota bacterium | reverse complement strand
CCCGCTGGCCCACCAGATCGTGCGATTCGAGCCAAGCGCCGATCGCTCGAGCTTGCCGGTCCAACTCCCGGTAGGTCACGTGAATCTGGTTGTTCTCGCCGTCGACCAGATATGTATAAGCTGTATCCTCGGGCTGGCACCGCGCACGATGGAGCAAGAGCTCGACCAAGTTCGAGGGGCCAAAGAACGTACCGGGCAATTGATCCAGATGCACGACTATTCGATCTCCCGCTGCCTTTGAACATCATCCGTCGCAGCGACCTTTGGATTTTAAGGTTTTATGAGTTAGGATGCAATCGTGCAGTCAAACCGGCCCGTGGGAGACCACCTGTTATGCGGATGATTGACAAAACGGAGTGAATTTGCTACCCTACTCAGGGGGTTTGTGATACGCAAAGAGTTGCGAGCTGACGAAATCGGCATCAAGGGCCGTCCACCACGGTTTTTGCTTCCCCGGAGCTTCCGCCATGATCCGGCTTTCCTGTCCTCACTGCGGCAGCAAACTGAACGCGAAAGACGAATTGGTCGGCCAGACGCGGAAGTGTCCCAAGTGTGCCCAACCGGTAAAAATCGTCGCCGAGGCCCCCGAGCCTGCCGCCGTGGAGCCAGCGGTTGGCCAAACGCCTCAAGTCTCGGTCGAGGAGCGACTGCCGACTCCGGACTTGCCTAATCGGCTCAATCGCGAGAGCCACTATCTGATTGCTGACAAGGCCAGGGTGGTCGCGACCTGGGAGAATAACGGCACCGGTTGGATGTATCGAGCCGGAGCGGGGTTCATGAACGCGAAACGCTGCCGCGACGTTCTGCCCGCCCAGGGGAATTACCAGCTTGTCGAGCTGAAACTGGGGGTGTCAGCGGACGGGAAGCGTCTGTGCGGCATCACGTGTTATCAACTGGCCAGCCGCTGGGCGTTGACGTCGCTCGACCAGGGCGACGAGGCGATCATGGGCAAGGTCACCGGGCCCGGATCGCTGAACCGGGATCAGAAGAATGCGGTCCGGCAAGCTCTGAAAGACCAGTTCATGCGAGAGGTCTGGGCCGACTCGACCGACGTGCTGGAATACCTTGCGAGTGCCGACTATCACTCGCAGGGCGTCGGTTGAAAGCGGAATTTCGGAATATCCGGCCCCTCCCCCCGACCGAACCACGGGCTTAGCCTGATTGGACGTGGTTTTTCGTTGTAATCGCCATTCGGCCCAATTAGCATGTCGCTTAGGAACTCAAGAAGCCTCGTCGCACCTTGCGACGATGTGCCTTTTCTCCGGCTGGAAGCCCCGAAAAACGTGCTTTTTCTTGCTTGGTTTCAAGGGGTTGTGCGATGCGAACTCAGATCTTTCGTCCGACGTTGCGTTTTTTCTATTCGAGTTTTTTTTCGCTGATGACCGTAATGCCGACCGGCATCGCCGTAGGCCACGATTGCGTCACCGCCGAGAAGCAGTCGGCGCAGACGTGGGGCATGCACCGAATCGCGGTGCTACAGGCGGCCGCCGGCGACCTCCAAGACGCGAAACACACGCTCTCGCAGATTGACGAAGAGCCTTCGGCCGTTTTTGAGCCGTCGCTGTTCGATTGCCTGCCCGACGACGTCGGATCGCTCGAACAAAGCCCGGGCTGGGGCGGATACGACGCCTTGGGCATCCAGTACTTTCTCGCCCAGGATCGCCCGGCCGACCGCGTGCCGATGGCGGTTCCTGCCGGCCTGCCGGCCGACTACCTCGATCCGGATCCGCGTCACGGCGCCGTCGTCAGCTTCACCGATGAGTCGGATTCGCGTGGCACGCGCGTCACGTCGCGTCGATATGCCGACGGCCATGTCATGATCGACACGCCGCGGGCGGTCAACTAACGAGCCGACGACGGGTTCGAATTCAACGATGCGCCGTGGCTTCCTTGCGAAGCCGCAAGCGGTACGTTCATTGACCGTGTCGGGATCAACCGAGTTATCGGCGGACGCCCGTCTGGAGCGAGGCACTCATCAGGTCATCGCTCGCGCCATCGATGTCGTCGAGGCCGGCGATGTGTCCGAGTTCGTGCTCGACGACGCTGAGCAAGTCGATGCGATCGACGGCCCTCGGGTCGATGGCCTGCAGCTGTCCGGTCGATGAAAGGGCGAACTCTTCATCGGTCGCCGGGGTGCTGTCGACGAACCAACCGTGTCCGGCCGCATTGCCGTCGAGGAAGACGCGGTCCGCCCGGGCTTCACCCAGGTAGGAGCCCGGCAGGTCGGCGACGCTGAACTGCACTTGGGCCAATCGGTCCAGTGTGTTGGCGTCGAGTCCGGCCGCTTTCCATCGGGCCAGAGCCTCGGCGACGATCGGTTGGAGGTCATCCTGGGTCAACGTGTCGACCGTCGAGGTCAGCGCTCCGTCGGCGGCCATCAGATGATTGGCCGATTTCCAGGAACCGGTCAGAGGCGTCCAACCCGCGTTGGCCGGACCGTAGTTGAACGTCGAGTTGGCCACGCCGGCGCTGTTCGAGTTCCGCAAGAAGAACGTCGAAGCGGTCGAATTGTACAATCCGACGGTGGAAACGCCGTCCTGATCCCAGTCGCCGACGACGGGCTTCCAACCGGCGTTGGCCGGACCGTAGACGAAGGTCGCATCGGCGACTCCCGCGGCATTGTCGTTTCGCAGGTAGAAGGTCGAGGTTGCGGTCCGGTACAGGCCGACGGTGTCGACTCCATCGTTGTTCCAGTCGCCGACGATCGGCGTCCAACCGGCGTTGGCTGGCCCGTAGGCGAAGGTCTTATCGGCCACGCCGGCGGCGTTCGAGTCACGGAGATAGAACGTCGCGGATTTCGGATTATAGAGGCCGACCGTGTCGATGTTATCGTTGTTCCAATCGCCGACGACCGGGACCCATCCCGCACTGGACGGTCCATAGACGAACGTCACATCGGCGACGCCGGCGGCGTTCGAATTACGGAGGTAGAACGTCGAGGTCGTGGGATTGTAGAGGCCGACGGTATCGATGCCGTCGCCGTCCCAGTCGCCGCTCAGGGCGATCCAGTTGCTGCCGGCCGGTCCGTAGTTGAACGACGCGTCGGCGGTTCCCGGACTGTTGGTGTTCTTTAGGAAGAACATCGACGATGCGGAATTGTACAACCCAATGGTGCTGGGCACGACTTCGCCGATATACGGGTCGGGGTCGGAGACGATCGGCGAGGGCATCATCGCATCCCAGTAGCTTGTAACCAGTTTAGCGACGAACAGATCTTGTCCGCCGGCGCTAACGAGGTTGAACGTGCTCGCGCCGGGATCGAAATCGGCGGTCCCTTGGAAGTAGCCGGTCGTGTAGATGGCGCCGTCGGAGGTCAGAGCGATCGCGGAGGCGAAATCGTCCTTGGCGCCGCCGGCCTTTACGCCCCAGCTATATTGTCCGTCGGCATCCAACTTGACGATGAAGACGTCCTTCTCGCCGGTGCTGATCATATCGAGGGTCTTGGCGTCGAAATGAGCCGTACCCTGGAAACCGCCAGCGAGGAAGATGCTTCCGTCGGCGGCGAGAGCCACATTTGCGGCCCGATCGGTGCCGGTGCCGCCGATCGAATGCGCCCAGACGAACTCGCCGGACGTATTGAGCTTGGTGACGAACGTGCGGTGGTAGCTGTTGCTATTGAGCACGAACGTGCCGACGCCGGGATCAAAGTCGGCGGAGCCCCAGAACAGGCCGGTGGTGTAGACCGAACCGTCGGCGGCCACGGCAATACCCGCGCCCTGGTCCTTCCCGGTTCCGCCCATGGCGCCGGCCCAAAGGAAATTGCCCGAGGCGTTCAACTTCAGGACGAACGCGTCGGTGTCGCCGGCGCAGTAGAGCAATGATTGTCCGTCGCCGGGGTCGAAGTCCGCGACGCCCTGGAAGCTGCCGGTTGCGTAGACGTTGCCGTATTGATCGACGGCAATGCCGGTTCCCTGGCTGATTCCCTGGCTCCAGCCGATGCCGCCCATGCGTCGAGCCCAGGCGAAGTTACCAGCGGCGTCGAGCTTGGCGACGAAGACGTCCCTGGGTCCGACGCTGGTCAGGTTGTATCCTGCGCCCGCGCGATCGAAGTCGACGGTTCCTTGGAAATAACCGGTGGTGCAAACGCTTCCGTCGGCGGCCACCGCAATGGCGTTGGCATAGTCGTCGGCCGAACCGCCCGTGGCTTGTGCCCAGAGCACCTTGCCGGAGGCGTCCAATTTGGCCACGAAGGCATCGACGCCGCCGGCACTGGTCAAGGTGATCTTGGCCGAGCCGGTGCCGAAGTTGGCCGTACCGGAGAAACCGCCGGTCACGTAGACGGTGCCGTCGGGACCGACCACCACGCCGGCGCCGGAATCGTCGCCGGTTCCGCCGAGGTTGACGGCCCAGGCGAGAGTGCCGGTAGGCAGGTATTTGGCCACGAAGACGTCCTTGCCGCCGGCGCTGGTCAGGTTGCGAACGCCTGCGCCCGGATCGAAATCGACGGTTCCCTGGAACATGCCGGTCACGTAGACGTTGCCCAGGGCGTCGGTCGCGACCGATTGGCCGGCGTCATCGCTGGCGCCGCCGGCTCGAAGGGCAAACCCGATGCCGGACGCGCCGGAACCGCTGCCGGTGACACCTGCATCGACGTCGGCCTTGTCGCCGGCGAGGAAGAACTTGGCCGAGACGCCGCCGGTCGGCGTGGTGAACGAAGCGTAGCCGGTCGGCACACGGTAGGTCACATAATAATACTGTCCGGGCACGAGTCCCGTCAGCGAGTAGTTTCCGTTGGCGTCGGTGACGGCCTGGCCGCACGAGTAATCGGCGCCGACGCCGTAGATGGCGTCGGGGGCGCAGAAGACCTCGACGATAGCCCCAGCGACTCCCGCTTCGCCGGCGGCGTAGAGTCCGTCGCCGTTGGCATCGTTCCACACGAGATCGCCGACCGTGGAGGTGAGGCTCAACGGCATGGCCGTGATGGTGAACGCCTTCGGCTGGAGGATGGTATGCCCGGCCGAGTCCGTCGTGTTGACGTAGATCGTGTAGTTGGCATTCGGGACGGTGAACGGCTGCTTGGTGCGCAGTTGATTGCCGACGATCTCGAACTTGTCGTTATCGTTGGCGCCCGAGACCGACGCGAAGCTGTAGGTGAACGGGGAAAGGGTCGATCCGCTCGTGGCGAACAGGCCGACGACGGTGCCGACGGGCTGCTGTTCGACGACATAACGATTCGACAAGGAGATGTCCTTCGGACTGGTCTTGTCGATCGTGTAGAGGGGACCGGAGAAGTCGCCGTTGTTGACGCCGGAACCGCCCAGCAGATTGCCGGAAGCGTCGCGGATCGAGTCGTAGTCCTTGACGTTCAAGCCGAGCTTGCCGTTGCCGCTGCCGGTGTTGACCGTCACGGAGTAGGTCGTGCCTGTGGCGCCAACCGACGTAACGCTGACGACGTAGGCGCCGGTGATGTTGGTCAAGGAGAGGGTGAAGTCGCCTGTATCGACGTCGAACACGGGCTCGTTGAAGTTGACCGTGAAATGGACTTCGGCGGCGGCGGTCGTCTCGGAATCGGTTCGCGTAAGGGCCGTCACGACCGGTGGGGTCACGTCGACCTTCCATGCGTCCGAGACGGAGCCGGAGCCCGCATGACCGGCGCGGTCGAGAATGCCGGCGCTGTTGACCGTGATGACGTAGTCGCCGCCGGTCGCGGTGAAGGTTCGCAGGCCGCTGATCACGTAGGTCGTGCCGGAGACGAGGCTCGTCGAGACGATCGGCGAAAGCGAAACGGTTGCGCCGTCGCGGGTCAGCGTGATGTCGTGGTAATCGAATGAAGTGGGATCGATCAGTTCGGAGATGACGACGTAAACATTGTCGACCGGGGTGTTGCGCGGATCGGGCGAGATGTCGGTCACGTCGACGATGGCGGGCGGCGCCGAGTCCATCAGCCAGGTTTCAATGTTGGCCCCGTCGAGATAGACGTAAGAGCCCGTCGAATGGGATGCCGCGACCGATCCCTCGGCGTGCCGCTCGACGGTCCAGGTCTTGGTGCCAAAACCGCCGGTCACGGTCATGTACTCGCTGCCGACGCGAATCGTGAACGGTCCGGACATTGGGAACCATTCGGGCGAATCGATGGCGATCGTGGTCGCGGTGCCGGTGACGGAGGCCGTCAAGTAGGTTGCCAACGTCGTGCCGGAATTGGCCGCCAGGTCCTGAATGCCGGTGGGATTGACGGCGAGCGAGTATTCGCCGTCGGGAGTGGTGAAGGAGGTCAGGCCGCTGATGCGGTAGGTCGACGTCGTTCCCGATGCCAACTCCACTTTGACCGTGCTGGTCAACGGCACGAGGACGCCGTCGCGCCGCAGCGTGATATCGTTGAAATTGAAGGTCGCGAGATTGATCGGTTCCGAGAAGTTTACGAACACCTCGGACACGGCCGTGCCGGTTGGATCCGGCGAAATGGGCGTGATTCCGGTGATCTGCGGCGATGTGAGGTCGACTGTGACCGTCGAGTTGAGGGTCAAGTTTGGATTGCCGGCCACGTCGGTGGCCGTCACCTTCACGGCGTGGACATCCTCGTCCAGGGTCATCCAACTCGTCGGCCACGCCAGCGACCATGTGCCCTTTCCGGTCAGCGGATCAAAGACGACCTGCGCCGGGACGGGCGTGTTGCCATCGACCGAGACCAGAACGCTTGATATCTGGCTGGTCGGCAACGGATCTTCGACCGTGCCGGTGAGCGTCGGCCGGTAGTTTCGCGTGTAGCGGGTGGTCAGGGTCAACGCGCTTGGGCTCTCGGTGTCGATCACGAGCGTGGCGGTGTCGTCGACCGCGATATTGCCGGCATTGTCGTAGGCGGTAACCGTGATGATGTATTCGCCATCGTCCAGCGTCGAGGTCGTCACCTCCCAATCGCGAAGCGAGCCGCCGGTGTCATCTTTAGGGCTGGGCGTCCACGTTTGCGTGTCGACAACGGTCAGCGGATCGTTGGCGGCACTGATTTCGACGACAACCCGCGATATCCCGCTGCCGGGTGCATTGTCGTAGACCATGCCGGTCAACGTCGGCGTCGAGTCCTTCGTCGGCAGCGGTTGGTCGACCGTCACAAACGGCTCGTCGACGTCCTGATTGATGAAGTCGTCGACGATAATCGGATCGACTCGATCGACGGGAACCAGATAGAAACCGTCGTCGGGGGCCTCTTCCCTCCAGCCCAGCTCAACGACCTGACGGACATAGTACTCGCCGGCCGGAACGTCGGTGAACACGTACGATCCGTCGAACGCAGTCGTCGTGGTGTAGTCGGCGATGCCATCGCCGGCGGGATTCAGGTCGTCGACGAGGTCCAACGTCACGGTCCAGCCCGAGAGGCCCAATTCATTGGGATCACGAATCATGTCTTCGTCGAGATCGCTCCAGATGTTGCCTTGGATCTCGCCGAGGATGCTGACGGTGAACGTTCGGGTGAAGTTGTCGCTCAACTGGCCGTTCAAGTCGCCGTCGAGATCGTTGCCGTAGAGGTCTTGGATGGTCGATCGGGCGGTCAAGACGTAGGTGCCGGAGTAGTCCAACGGGCTGAGCGGCTGGACGCCGGCCGTCATGGCGTCGGCGTCAAATCGTAGACGCACTTGATAGGTCGTCGCGTCGTAGCCGACGACGGTGACGCCGCCGGGGATGGTCACGTCGTCGAGCGAGATGCTCCAGTTGTTCGGATTCAACACGCTGTGCGTCCAATCGGCGCTTCCGGCCGATGAATGGATGACATCCTCGTTGAAGGTGACGACGAACTCCGTCACCGTGCCCGCGATGTTGTCGTCCTCGTGGACCTTGATCAAGTTGCCGACACCGGCCGAAGCGTCCCATGTGGCAACGACTTGAGGGCCCATCGTGTCGGCAAGCTTGTCGAACCGTTGCAGGAACACGCCTTGCGAGTCGGCATCACCGGTTTGCGTGCCGTTGCCGCTCCAGACGACCACGAAATCGCCGTTGTCGTCCATTGCAACGCTCGGGTAGCGTTGCGAACCGGATTTGGTCGTGTTGACCGGGATCTCGGTCTCGATCTCGCCGTTCGGACCGGTATAAGGCGTTACTCCGACCAGGCTGTTGCGGACGTATTTCTGGGCATAGATGCCAAAACTGTTTGACGCGTCGGGCGTGTTCGGTGATGTGCCGTCGAAGGCCGACCGGTCCTGGTAGCTTTCCCAGACCACGACGAAATCGCCTTGCGAGTTCATAGCGACGCGCGAGTACTGCTGGTTATTTTTGGTGAACGTGTTGGCCAAGAACTCGGCGCTGGCCGGTGCTCCGGACGCATCGAAGCGTCGGACATAGACGCCGTTCTGGCCGTTGACGCCTTGCCCGGGGCCGTTGCCCGATCCGTCCTGACCGAAGCTTGTCCAGGTGACGACGAAGTTGCCGGCGTCGTCGATAGCGACGGAGGACCATTTCTGATCGTCGGCCGTATGGACGAGGTTGACGCGGAATTCGGTTCCCGAGCCTTCGGCGTAGGCGGTGCCGGAAGCGACCGGAGTAATATAGGTGCGCGGCAGGTTGAGGATTCCCAGCGTACCGGAAGGCGCGGGAGAGGTGTCTTCCGATTGGAGGAATGCGCCGGCCGCGGCGACGTTGACGAGGTAGCCGAGGTCACCCATCGAGGCGGCCGACATGCGGCTCAGCGGGTTCGAGCCTTGGTTCAACCAGCCGGTCAACAATTCGTTATTGAAGACCGATTCACGCCAGTGGGAATCTTGCGTGCCGACTCCGCCTCCGTTCTCGACGGGAACGGACGACGCATTGAGTCCGAACGTGTTGTTGTATTCGATCGTCGCGGCGACGCCGGTGAACTGCGGATCGCCGCCGCCGCCCCCGGCCAAGAGGCCCAGGTCGGTCCAGATGGTGCCGAAGCCCAGGACGTGCGCCATTTCGTGCGTGATGACGTCGAGGAGTTGGTTGTTGGCTTCCAGACTCACCAGGTCGGCCGTATCGAAGGTCATAACGCCCGAGTAGGGCAAAAACGAATCGGACCGGAGCCCGTTGGGTCCCGCCATTCCGAGAATCCCGTTGGTCCCGTCGATATACTCGGCGGTGACGTCGATGACGATGTCATCGATCAGACCGCCGTTCGTCATCACGTCGGGAACGTCGCCGATGATGATCAATTCCCAGCGGTAGGCGGCCAATTCAAAGATGGCCTGCTGGCTGGGCGTCAAGGTGCCGCTGTATCGCAATTGGATGTCGAATTCGGAGCCCACGTAGTTGGCGCTCGACGCGAACTGCTTGGCGTAGACGTTCGATTCGTACTCGCTGTCGCCGTCCTGGCCGTAGCCGGTCCATGTGACGACAAACGCGCCCGACGCATTCATCGCGAGCGACGGATACATCTGGTCGCCGGCCGTGGTGTCGTTGACGCGGAACTCGCCGGTCATTCCGTTGACCAGCGTGCCGACGTAGATGTCCTCGCCATCGGTCGACGGAGAATAGACGGCGTTGATTGGGTCCTGATTCTGGTTGCCGTCTTCGTCGATAAACTCGATGCTGATCTCGGTGCCGCTGATGGCTTTGACCAGGACGTTGGCGCCGATATCGCGCAATTCTTGTTGGATGTCGTCGACGACCGCCGCCGGATTGATCGGGTCGGTACTCGCCGGATCTCCGATGTCGCCGGTGGTTTGACCTTTCCACTCCAACCGGAACGTTCCGACGGGATTCCCCTTAAAGCTCAAGATTTGCAGTTCGTTGGTGCCGCCGATCGTGTGGCCGTTGCCATCGTAACGCTGGCCGTAGATGTCCCAGCCATTGCCGTCCTGGCTGAAGCTTTGCCAGACGACCGTGAAGTTTCCGTCGGAGTCGACGCCGACGGTCGAGTACTGTTGGACGTCGATGGTGGTTGCGTTGACACGGAAGGCTTCGCCGTCGGCCACGAACGGGTCGCTCGGATCGTTGCCGGCCTTGAACCGTTGGGCCCAGATTTCCCAGCTCGATTGGCCGGTGGAGTTTGTGTCGTATTCGGTCCAGGTGACGACGAAATTGCCCGTCGCATCGCAGGCGACCGAACCGTAGCAGACGCCGGAATAGGTGATTACTTGTCCGTCGGGCAACGTGTGCGTTCCCGAGGCGGCGATCAGTTGTTTCTCGATCGACTCGACCGGGTTCGATTCATGGCCGTTGGTCGAATCCGACTTCTGCCACTTCGATTGATAGGTTTTTGCCCAGAGACCTTCCGAGCCGACGGTGTCGCTTGTCCAAACGACGACGTAATCGCCGTTGCCATTGCTGGCGGTGGCCTGGGGAGCCGGAGCGGGCGTGCCGGTGCGGAAATCGATTGGGGTTGCCTGGAGCGCACCCGACGGAGCGACATATCGAACATTCATGTCCGACGCGCCGATGGTGACCAGGGGTTGGTCGATTCCGGTGTCATCTCCGCCAAACCGGATGGTGAAAATGTAAGGCGACAGGGTGTTCGGTTCGTAGGTCACGACGGCGCCGTCATAGCCGGCCATCAACAACTGGAACTGGATTCTCTCCGCCATTCCGTCGAGGTCGTTGACATCGAAATCGATCTCGGGTCCCCCGTAGTCGCCGATGTTCACGGAAAACGTCGGCGTGCCGCCGGCGACGACGGTAAGGGCAACGCGCTGGATTTCGTCGCTCGGATTGGTGAACTGATCGCCGTTGGTGGTCGTGTTGACGAGGGTTTCGGTGCCTGTCGGGACCGAGACGTTGAACTCCCGACTGAAGGTATAGCCGTTGGGCGTGTAGCCGGTCCGTCCGAGGGCGTTGCCGGCGCGATCGCGCAGGGCCGTCGTGGCCACGATCTGGTAATGCCCGTCGGCGAGGCTGGCAAGCGTCGCGTCGCTGCTGCCGTTGCCGTCGAGATAGAGGACGGCTTCCCATTTGTTGCTTGCGGGCAGTCCGAGTCGCGTCGCGCCCTCGTTCATGCCATAGTAGATTTTCACGATACCGCCGGTGAGCATGACGCCGTCTTTCATGACTGCCCAATTGAGGGGATTCGTCACGCTATGGTCGCCG
>JAEWUR010000176.1 GCA_023397045.1 Planctomycetota bacterium | reverse complement strand
GTATGGTCCTAGGCGCGCTGGGACTTTCCACGTTGTTCTTCCTGCTCGGCAGCACGACGAATCCGATGTTCGCGATCCCACCGCACTGGCATCTCGTGCTCGGCGGTTTCGCGTTTGGTTTGGTGTTCATGGCCACCGACCCGGTGACCGCTGCGATGACCGGCGTCGGGCAATTCGTCTACGGCGCGACCATCGGCATGTTGGCCATCCTGATTCGCGTGATCAATCCGGCATTTCCCGAGGGCGTCATGCTGGCCATTTTGTTCGGCAACGTCGCCGCCCCGACGATCGACTATGTCGTGGTGCAGGCACACATTCGACGGAGGGCCTTGCGCCATGTCTAACGATTCGACCCTGAAAACATTGCTCATGGCAACCGGCGTTTGCGTCGTCTGCTCGGTGCTCGTCTCCGGCGCGGCCATCGCACTGAAGCCGATCCAAGACCGGAATCGCACACTCGATCACAAGCGAAACGTGCTGTTGGCCGCCGGATTGCTGGAAGACGGCCAAGAGGCCGACATCGACAAACTGTACGAGAAGATCGACGCCCGGGTGATCGATCTCGATTCGGGCGAGTTTGTCAAAGACGCCCCGGCCGAGCAGTTTGACTTGGCGGCGGCCGAACGCGATCCGAAACAGAGCCGCGAGCTTCCGGCCACCGAAGACATTGCGGGCATCCGCCGCCGGTCGAACCATCAGGTCGTCTACTTGGTCCGCGAGGGCGACGAGATACGCCGTTTCGTGCTGCCGGTTCATGGCAAAGGGCTCTGGTCGACGATGTACGGCCTGGTCGCACTGGATCGCGATCTGAACACGGTTCAGAGTTTCGCATTCTTCGCGCACGGCGAAACGCCGGGCCTCGGCGGTGAGGTCGACAATCCGCGGTGGAAAGCGCTCTGGATCGGCAAAAAGGTCTTTGACGCCGACGGCCGGCCGTGCCTCGAAGTCATCAAAGGCCACGTCGAGCCCGACTCGCCCGCCGCCGAACATCAAGTGGACGGCCTGTCGGGTGCAACGCTCACGGGGCGCGGCGTAACGAATCTGCTCCACTTTTGGCTGGGCGAAGAGGGCTATGGGCCGTTTATCAAGCATATGGGCCAACAAAATCCGACCAAACAGGCAAACGCATCATGAGCAAGACCACGGATACCATTTTGGGACCGATTCTGCGGAATAATCCCGTCGCGGTGCAAACGCTCGGCATCTGTTCCGCGTTGGCCGTGACGACAAAACTATCAACCGCGATCACGATGGCATTGGCGGTAACGTTCGTTACGGCGACCTCGAATCTGGCCGTCAGTGTTCTTCGACGGCAGATTCCCAGCAGCATCCGCATGATTGTGCAGATGACCATCATTGCGTCGTCGGTGATCGTCGTCGACCAGTTCCTCAAGGCATACGCCTATGAAATCAGTCAGCGGTTGTCGGTCTTCGTCGGCCTGATCATCACGAACTGCATCGTCATGGGACGCACCGAGGCGTTCGCCATGAAAAATGGGCCGTGGCTTAGCACCTTGGACGGACTGGGGAACGGCCTGGGCTACAGCATCGTCCTGATCGTCATCGGGACGATTCGCGAATTGTTCGGCGCGGGCACGATCCTCGGATACACCATTCTTCCGACGGTCAACGACGGCGGATGGTACCTGCCGAACGGCATGCTGCTGCTCTCGCCGAGCGCGTTTTTCATGATCGGTTTCCTGATCTGGGTGTTGAACATCTGGTTCAAGGGTTACGTGCGCGAGGGGCATTGATCAACGTAGGGTCCGCCATGCGGACCAACGAACTCGGACATGATGGTCCGCACGGCGGATCCCAATAGGAACATCCAACATGTTGCAACATCATCTCAGCTTGCTGCTAAAATCGATTTTCACCGAGAACATCGCCTTGGCGTTCTTTCTCGGCATGTGTACCTATGTGGCGGTGTCGAAAAAGGTGGCCACGGCCATGGGCCTAGGCATCGCGGTTGTCGTGGTTCAGGTTATCACGGTGCCGCTGAACAACCTGCTTTATCAATTCGTCCTCAAGCCCGGGGCCTTGGAGCCGATCGGGCTGGGCAACCTCGATATTTCGTTCCTGGGCCTGATCAGCTATATCGGGGTTATTGCGGCGATGGTGCAGATTCTGGAAATGTTTCTGGATCGGTTCGTGCCGTCGCTCTATAACGCGTTGGGGATCTTTCTGCCTTTGATCACCGTGAACTGCGCGATTCTCGGCGGGACGCTGTTCATGGTCGAACGGAATTATACTTTCGCCGAGAGCATCACATACGGATTCGGTTCGGGTATGGGTTGGGCCATGGCGATTGTCGCTTTGGCCGCCCTTCGCGAGCGGCTCAAATATGCCGACGTGCCCAAGGGACTCGACGGGCTGGGCATCACGTTCATCACCGTCGGCCTGATCGCGATGGTTTTCATGTGCTTCGGTGGAATCCAACTGTAGGGAACGCACAATCATGGTATTCGAAGTCATTTCCTGCGTCGTCGCCTTCACGGTCATTGTGCTTGCATTGGTCATCGTGATCCTGCTTGCACGCAAAGTGCTTGTGCCGCAAGGTCAAGTGTCGATCGAGATCAACGACGATCCCGAGAAGGCCGTGACGGTGCAGCCCGGCGGAAAGCTGCTCCATGTCCTGGCCGGAAAGAACATTTTCGTGCCCTCGGCATGCGGCGGCGGCGGCTCCTGTGGCCAATGCAAGGTGAAAGTGCTCGAAGGCGGCGGCGATATTTTGCCGACGGAGACGGGATTCATGACGCGGCAAGAAATTCGCTCCGGCACGCGACTCGCCTGCCAGGTGGCGGTCAAGCAGGACATGAAAATCGTGGTCCCGCCCGAGATTTTTGACGTTCGGCAATGGCGATGCACGGTCCGCTCGAACCGGAACGTGGCGACGTACATCAAGGAACTGGTTCTCGAACTGCCCGAGGGCGAGGATTTCACGTTCAAGGCCGGTTCCTACATTCAAATTCAGGCCCCGCCCTACGACATCAACTTCCGGCAGTTCGAGATCGACCCGCAGTTTCGCGAAGAGTGGGACCAGTTCAACATCTGGAACTACACGGTCAAGACCCGCGAGCAGATCACTCGGGCGTACTCGATGGCCAACTATCCCGAAGAGAGAGGCCTGATCAAGCTGAACGTGCGGATTGCCTTGCCGCCGCGCGGCGCGAACAACGCCCCCCCGGGCTTGATGTCCTCGTTCATTTTCAATTTGAAACCCGGCGACCAGGTGACGGTCTCCGGCCCGTATGGCGAATTCTTCCCCCGCGAGACAGACGCCGAAATGATCTACATCGGAGGTGGCGCCGGTATGGCCCCATTGCGGTCGCACATCTTCGATCTGCTCAAACGGCGTCGCTCGCGGAGGCGGATCGCCTACTGGTATGGGGCGCGTAGCCTGCGTGAGATGTTCTACATGGACGAATTCGACGAATTGGCGAAGGCCAACCCGAATTTCCAGTTGCAGGTGGCGTTGTCGGATCCCAAGCCTGAGGACCATTGGACCGGTCCAACCGGGTTTATCCATCAAGTGCTTTACGAGCACTACCTGAAAGACCATCCCGCGCCGGAGGATTGTGAATATTACCTTTGCGGTCCGCCGATGATGAACCAGGCCGTATTGCGACTGCTCGACAACCTCGGCGTCGAGCGAGAAAATATCGCCTTCGACGATTTCGGAGGATAGGGGCGAGGTTGGGGGCGGTTGGAACATGCAAATGAGAACCACAGATGAACACAGATAGACACGGATGTTTTTTTCCTCATCTGTGTCTATCTGTGTGAATCTGTGGTCGTATGTCGGTAGCAGACTTCA
This sequence comes from Planctomycetota bacterium, assembly GCA_023397045.1. Taxonomy (GTDB): domain Bacteria; phylum Planctomycetota; class Planctomycetia; order Pirellulales; family Thermoguttaceae; genus JAEWUR01. Next base: position 249 of record JAEWUR010000176.1, on the reverse strand, counting down.
GAAAAAAATGCCACCATGTCCACCGCCGATCCAACGACACCGAAAACGCCGGCTTCCCGCCAACGCGGTTTCATGTTGGGCGCGATTGCAACGATCGTCGTCATTCTGATCGCGCTGCGATTCAACCGCGAATCGAACGTCGCCGAGCCGTTGACGATCACCGGCCGGACGATGGGCACGACCTATGCGGTCAAGTTTGTGGGCCTGCCGCCGAAAGTCACAATGGACGAGGTCCAGGGCGAAGTGGCC
>JAEWUR010000167.1 GCA_023397045.1 Planctomycetota bacterium | reverse complement strand
TGTCGGGGCAGCCGGTTTCGGGGTTCGACAGGAAATCGCCCGTTCCTCGCAAATAGTAGGGACTGCCGTTCACGAGGATTTGCTTTCCTTCCGTCGCGAGTTTGACGAACCCCACCCGATCGCTCGCTGCGTCCAGCGTCGTGACGCCATCCGAAAGAACAACGTCAACGCGATACAATTGCGGCCGGTCGGGACTCCACGGGCGCGGCGAAGCAACATCGATGGCATGCTCGACGCGATCGGCCTCGACGGGGATGTCGACCGAGAATGGCGCGGCGGGATCGCCGATCACCTGAACCGACGTTCTAAGGGTCAGCGACCGTCCGTTCGTGCGAGGTCCCCCCAATCCAACGCTCAGGCGAAGCGTCCTTGCGTCCAGATCCGGCTGCACGCGAAGATCATCGAGAAAACAGTCGCCGGAAGCGGTCAGTTCGACGGTGCGATACAACCCCGACCAGTTCCCCTGCCAGTTATAGGCGAGTCCAAAAATGCGGTTCTTCTCGTGGACGCGCACGGCCAACCAGTTCGGCGCGTCGAAATGCACCACGTTGGTCACCTCAAAGCCAAACGGCACGAATGGCAACGAGTTTTCGCCCAGTCGAACGCCGTTGAGCCAAACCTCGGCGCTGGGATGCACGCCGCCGAAGTTCAACCAAAGCCGTGAGCCCTTCCAATCGCCGGGGACGACGACATCCTTGCCGTACCATCCGGTGCCACAATAGGTCGCGCGAAATACTCGCACGTTGAAGCCAAAGTCCCAGAGCGTATCCTTCCCGTCGCCGCCGAGACCTTGCCCTTGCCAGCACCCGGGCACTTCGATCGTGTCGACGAACCTCTCCGGATTGTTGAACCACTGCTGGTCAACTCCCTGGTCGGCCGGATCGAGGCAAAACCGCCAATTGCCCGCCAGATCGAGCCGGCGTTCGGCGGGATGAATCAGAACAGGGTTGACCCGAACCGGCGTGCGGACGGGATGCGACTCGGGCAGTTCCTGTCCCCAGGAAACGGCCGTTGCCAAACAGACTAAGACGACAGGTAGTGTTTTATTGCTGCGCATGGGTGGTCAAGGTCAGGTCGTAGGTGTTCGCACCGGGTGTGATGTCGGCCTTGAGCTCGGATCGAGTGTTGTACCGCTCGGGCACGCATTGGGCCGTCTCATTCACCATTGTGCCTGGCGCCGCCGGCGGCTTGGCCGGCAGTGTCCTTCCGGTTTCATGCACCCAAAAGACCTCCACTCGCACCGGTCCGACACTCGGTCCGGTGGATGATGGGATTTCGTAGTGCCCGGCAACAATCCGTGCCCGAGCCGGGAACCCAACGTCCGGCAAGAAGCGGATTTCGCCGCCGTCGACCGGTTGGCCGTCGAGGGTCACTTGGCCCGAAACGGCTCCACGTTCCGCCTTTCCACAACCGGTCAGGCCAATGGCCAGAATCGCCAAACTCGTAAATATTGTCTCACGGTGACCGAGTCGCATGGGCTTGTTCCCCCGAAATCAGAAGGGATTCGAGATCGGTTCGTTGCCGGCGATGGTGCCCAAGGCCCGCCAGATGGCCGGTTCGATCGAATCGGCGGCGAAATGGACCGAGCCGTCGACGATCAGCACGTTGACGCCGCCGGGATGTGCGCTCCGCGCAGCGCCGGCAAGGTTCACATGGTCCGACGTGCCGTCCTTGTTGCAGGGTCGGCCCGGAATGTTCGGATCGGCGCACCACGCGGGAGCGTTGGTGCAGATGTCGGGCAGCGGGGTGTTGGGCGTCAGGATGTTGGCGGTCTGGCCGGCTCCGGTATGCACGATCGATCCGCACGGCTCGTCAGACCAAACGAAGCCGCGCGCATCGACCGGCGCGGTGAGCCCTTCCGTCATGGCCAACGAGTTGCTCAGACCGTCGGTAATGTCGTTTGTCTTGGTCACCATGTTCGCGCCGAAGAACGCTCGCCGGGCGGGAGTCGTCGAAAATGCGTCGCCCATCTGCCTGCCGCTGAAAACCCCGAAGTAGTTGTTCCTCGCGAATCGTTGCGTGGGCTCCTCGTAGAACGAGCCGCCCATTCCGTCGCTCGGGCAAAGCAAATGCGGCAAGGGGATCGCCGTTGCATCCCTGTTATGGTCGTACCACAAGATGTCGGGCACCGAGAAATCAATCGATGCATAGACGTTCCCATTCTCCATGAAGGGGAACAGGTGAACGTGGTAGTTCGTTCGCGGGCCGGTGCCGCCATACAACTCGCCGGGATGGTTCTTGGCGTCCCATAGAACGCCGGGCGGATAGCAGCCGATGGCCGACTCGTAGTTGGCCAAGGCCAGCCCGAGCTGCTTCAGGTTGTTCGTACACTGCATTCGCCGCGCCGCTTCGCGAGCCGCCTGCACGGCTGGAAGCAACAGCGCGATCAAAATGCCAATGATCGTGATAACCACAAGCAACTCGACCAACGTAAATGCTCTTTTTCGCAATGGACGTCTCATCGCAATGCCTTGATTTGGAATGACCGCTACGGAGGACACGGTTGCAGTTGCCTTCATTTGAATTCGCGTTTTCCCCACGTATGCATAAGCACCGTGAGCGTTCCGATCATCAATAATGCCACCGAGCCGGGCTCCGGGGCGCTGTGGGCGACCATCGCGCCGAAGAGCGAGTCGGCGATGGCCTGCATGCCCTGATCGCCGGGGTGCTCCTTCACTCCGTAGCCATCGTTCTGGAACGGGTTGCCCGGTTCGTTCGCGGCCCAATTCTCGGGGATTCCCACCTCGCTCTGGTCGACAAACACGCATCCGGCGGCGATTGCCGCTTGCTTCATGATAGTATCTTTGGTCTCGTCCGGCCAGAAACTGCCTCGGACAAAGATTTCCGGATTGCCGTTGCTCTTAAAGGTGCTCAAAAGGTTGCCAAACGCGGCGGCGTACCCGGTCACCTGCTCGGGCGTGCTCAACGCGGGGACGTTCTCGCCGATTGCAACCACGACGATGTCGGGCTGGAACGCCAGTTGCTCCTGAAAGGCGGCCGATTGGAAATCATACGTTGCATGGTTCAACTCGAAATCGAGATTGTACGTGGCCATGTACTCCGGCATCGCGACGGCGGTCTCGGAGATGGAGCCCACCACGAGATGAACGTAGTCCTTCGCCGGCTCACTGGCCGCCATTCCCCAGCCGCCCGGCCAATTCGTGCCCGCCACAGGCGTAGGCGACATCGTGATGCTGTTGCCAAAAAACAGGATGCGGTCGGCCTTCATCGTGCCCAAATGAATATCGACGGCCGAGGCCGAATTGGCCGCAACCGCCGCAGCCAACACCGCAAATAACGCTCGCCTCATTCCTAGGAAATGTGTCATCCGTCCACCTGGTGTCGTTCTCGAGGTTGTCGTGTCAAACGGGGAGCGACGGGACACACGAATGGCAGCCGGGCGAAAACCCTCGGGCCATTCGTGTGCCATCGCACATCCATCCGTCTCCTACAATTCACTTCCGCCGCCAGGCATAGGCCAGGATTCCGAGGATGCCGGTGCCGAACATCACAAGCGACATCGGCTCCGGCGTGGCCGTCAAGCGAACGTTGTCGATGCAGACTTCGGTTGCCGCGCCGACTTCGGCACGGAACACGACGTACAGATTGCCGCTGAGCCCCTCGGTGTTGGTCCAGGAAATCGTATTGTCGACAAACTCCCCGAGTCCCGGAAGGACCGCGCCCGGGTCGGTGCTTTCCAGTAAGGCCAAAGTCGTGACCGGCGTGGTCTGGTTGTCGTAACGCAAATACATGACCCAATGCGCTGGGGCCAATGCGGGGTTCAACTGCCGCCCGAACGCCGCCGTCAACGTGTAGGTCTTGTCGGCCTCCAAATCCCCGGCGATCTGGTAGAGGTGGGTTGACACCCCCTCGCTGGTGTCCATATAGCCGCACTGCAAGCCGCTGGCAGTGCCCGGCAGGTAGCCCGGCTGCAACTCCGATACGTAGGTGCTCCCGGCAAACGTGGCGTCGGTCGTGTTGACCATGCCGGCCTGGGGCGACACTTCCCAGCCGGTGGGCGTTCCTGCCGATCCATCGGCCAGCGCAGGCTCCTCAAAACTAGGATTCACGACAACGACGCCGCCGTGCGCGACGGCCACTGCGGCCAACATGGCGAAGACGATCCCGACGATTCGACCTGTTCGGGTAAGCATAGCGAAAGCTCCTGTGAAAGAATGGTAACAATACAGCCGTTCGTGAGACCTCAGAAACGCTCTGAAGAATCATCTCCCGACCGGCGTAGGCCCTTTCCGGAATACAATTGTTGAACCTGCGCCGGAGTCAGGGCGCGGTTGAAAATGCAGATCTCATCGAGCCGGCCGTCCCAAAAACCCTGGCCGGGACTGCGCGGTTTAGCGCCCGACGCGTCCAGCGTGCAACCGATACTCAGATTGCGAACCGGCTGTTGCCGGGCGATTCCGTCGTAGGCCGCCGAACCGACTTCGACGCCGTTTCGATACAGTCGGAGCAACGAGCCGTCGGCCACCATCGCGACATGGCACCACTCGTGGCATGGCAACGGTTGCGAAGCCTCGATCACCGTGACTTGTTCGCCATTCGGCTGGTGAACGGCGGCCAGTAGATGACGGTTGTTGTGGACGGCCAGGGCAAACTGGCCGATCGTAACGTCGAGCGTCTCCGAGGATGACCAATTCTGAATAATGCCCGCGTCGGGCGCCAGACTGCTGGCCCAGACCCAGGCCGACACGGTAAGTTGATCGTTATCGGTCTGCGGATAGTCCGGCACAATCGCATAGTCGCCGACGCCCGAGCCGTGCAGATCGAGAGCGTTGCCAAATCTTCCGCGACACCACGGCGAGAATGCCCGATCCAAAAAGGCTTTGCCATGATGGACGCCCGGAGCGGAATCGATCAGCCTGCGGCAGGAATCCGTCTCGTCTTTCGGCCACGTCTCCATTCGGTAGTAGACGACCGGCTCCATCGACAACACCAGGTTGCCGTAGTTGTCGGCCTCCGGATCGGTTCGCGCCGGCAGGGTTCGGACGAATTGCCGGTCGTTCAGCGGAATTGACCGTGGCCGGCGTTTGGTCGCGTCAACACGAACGGCCTTGCCGGCATAGACAACCTGCTCGGTGGACCGATCTGCCGGATCATCCGACCGAGCGATTTTGACGGAACCGACGAACACCCGCAAATCGGTGACGCCTTGCCGATCGACTTCGACCCCGAACTCGGTCCCGAGATCGGTCACGACGGCTGTCGGTGTGTGAACCGTGAACAACGAATGGCTGACGGCCGCCGACCGGTCAACCGATCTGTTGACCGCATCCGCCGTGCCCGCAACCTTTTCGATTTTCGCCGTGAGCCTTCCCAAGGACAAATATCCACCGTCGTCGGAGCTCACCTCAAAGGCGACCGGTCCCTGCAAAATCACTTTTGCGCCGCTCTCATAGGCCATTTCCAGGTAGCCGGAGGTCAACACGAACTTGTCGCCAAGGCGGAACTCATTCTTGCCAAAACCTTGCGTCTTGAACCTTGGGACTTCCTGCCACTCGCAATCGACCATATTGACCACGCGGCCAACGGCGGACGGAGTTGAGGGCGAAGACGGACGTACATGATGCCGCCCTGCAATGGTCGCGGGCTGAGACACATAAACAAAACTTCCGACCAGAACCCCGAGCCCAAAGATCAACGTTGCGATGAGATAGGCCACCGGCCAACCCGACGACACGTAGGCGAGCGACGACGACCACATCGATCCGAGAAGGCTGGGCGAACCCGACAATGGGGCGTTTGGAGCATCGCCGTCCGCCTCCTTCTCCGCCTCCGCGATCGGTCCAAGCCGGCCGCTTGCCACGTCGATGCATTGTTGAATCGGCTGCGATTCGTAATAGTCGCGTATCAGGCTGTGAAGACGGGCGTGTTGCCAGAACAACTCTCGCGCCTCGGCCGATTCGAGCAGCAACTGTTCGAGATTGCGGCCATCGGTGTCGGGCAATGCCTCGTCGACAAGGCGGTTCAGCAGGTCGTCGAGCCGATTCGCGTCCATATCAGCGAAGCTCCTGCTTCTTCAACTTGCGATCGATGCAGTCGCGCAAGAGCGAGCGAGCCCGCGAGAGCGCCACATAGACCGCCTCGGGCTTCCACTTGAGACGCCGAGCGATTTCCGCCGGCTTGCAGCTTTCGCCATAGCGAAGGTCAATCGCCCGTCTTGCGCTGGGAGCCAATTCGTCAATGCACTCCCTCAGGGTTTCCGGAAAATCGTCCTGGGGACTCGTGGTCGGCAGGCTGGCAAATAGAGTGTCGATGACCTCGGGCGATAGAGTCTGCCCGGCCATGCGGCCCTTTCGGCACGATTCCAGAACCTTGAGCCTGGCAATCGCTGCCGCCCAGGCAAGAAAGTTTGTGCCCTCCTGAAACGAATCGGCCTTCTCCGTGATCAACAGAAAAGTGTCCTGGAGCACATCGTCGGCTTGGTTGAAGTCGGGCACGAACGCTCGAATCAGCACGCGAAGCGCCGAAACATGCTTGACGAACAGTCGCTGAACCGTTTCGACGTGGTGGCGTTCCGAGTTCATGCAGATGGCTCCCTCAGATACTAATGATCTTTGGCGGCCGAAACCTTAGCAATCGAAAAACCGGGGATTTTTCGCCGGGACGGTCGCCTCCTCGTAATGTGCAATGTGGCAATAGGTTACGTCTTCAATCCTTCCAGGTTCGTCGTCTCGGATTCCGCCTCCATCAACGTTCAGATCGTGCCGCACCTGCGCGTCGTGCTCGTTATCGAGGCGCCTGACTTGCCCCCCCCCCCACATTGCTTACTCGCGGCGTTTTTTGGGTGTGACGCTAAGTTGCTGGTGGAATGCGACTTAGGTGCGATGGTGCCCGTCCAAATTGCCGTCATCGCAAAAAAGCCTGTCGAATTTCTGAGAATTGCGCCCATTTGATTGCAGAGAAGGAAGGAAAAGATGTGCGTTCGGTTCTGGATGCAAATACACTGGAGTGTGGGGTCGAAAAACGTGCCGCGCATTCCAGAAGGCCTGCCTCCACGAATGAAAGACGAGTCGTGATGGAAAAAACTCCGGATTCGCCGAACGTTGACCGGAACGCCCTGACGGAAGAGTTCGTCGGACTGCTCAAACAGCACGATCGTGAGCTCAATGGATATATTTTGGCGCTGGTGTCCGATCCGCACGTGGCCGACGAGATCGCGCAAGAGACAAGTATTCGATTGTGGAAAGAATTCGGGCAATATCGCCGCGAGATGGATTTTGGCGTTTGGGCGCGAACCATAGCACGCTATGAAGTGCTCAGCTACCACAAACGCGTCCATCGAGATCGACTCCGATTTGGCCAGGATTTCGTCGACGTTGTGGCCGACCGGTGGGAAGCGATGTCGTCCCAACTCAGCGGCAAATTGACTGCTTTGATGGATTGCATGGCGCTGTTGGCCGACGAGCAGTACACGCTCGTCCGACTTTGCTACCGAGACGATCGCACGATCAAGCAAATCGCCGAAGACCTCGGAAGGCCGTATCCGGCTACCTATAAAGCGTTGGAACGCGCCCGGAAGATCCTGCATGATTGCATTCTGAAGAAGACTCGTGGCGAGGACTCAAGATGATGCAATCGACGAATGACGTGAACGAGTTGTTCGCCCGCATACATGGCTACTACGCCGCCATGAAAAGCGGTGAACTCACGGAAGAACAGCACGCCGAATTCGAAGCCCTCATCTGCAATAATCCGACGGCATGCGAGCAATACATCTGGTACATGGCCGTCACGTCCGACCTGCGTGCGGTGAGCGGCCAGGCCGTCCTTAAGTCCGATGAAGACCTTCAAATCGCCAAGGCTTTTTACTCGGCCGCCGTCGCGCGAGAGGACTTGGAGCCGGCGCCCCTCATCGAAACGGAAGAGCCCGCACGACATCGAGATGCGACGGCTTCTCCTTTCGTTACCGCCGTCCTTGGCAATCCGCTCGCCTACTTCTCCTCCGGCTGGCCGGTGGCCTATTTGATCGCGACGGCCATTTTTGCAGTTGGTGCGTTGATTGGCGGCCGCACCTACGTATCGCGCCCGGTCCTCGTGGCGGTGCCGTCCGACCCTCGCCCCGCGTCCCTCGACCCTCGCCTCGCTGCTGTTGGCCAAATAACTCGTAGCGTTGATTGCCGGTGGGCGGATACTATGAAGCCCTCCGTTTCGCGAAACGTGGCGATGGGGCAAGAATTGTCCCTTGTTTCTGGTGTGATCGAGATTACGTACACGACCGGCGCGAAAGTCATTCTCCAGAGCCCCGTGACCTATCGGGTCGACGGCTCCAATAGCGGTTATTTGTTGATCGGCCGATTGACCGGCAAGGTCGAAAGCGAGGAGGCGAAGGGTTTTGCCATTCGCACGCCAACCGCCGTCGTGACCGACCTCGGCACGGAATTCGGGGTGTCGGTTGCCGATGACGGCGCGAGCGAGGTTCATGTGTTGCGTGGATCGGTCGAGGCAAGACTCGTCGGCAGTGACGTGAAATCACGCGGGCACATTACGTTGGACGCAGGCGATGCGGTGCGAATCGGCCACGGCATGCCAGCGCCCCAGAAGGTCACGGCCAATGCCGCCTTATTCACGCGTGAGATGGAAACGCCGTCCCAGTCGTTTTCCGACCTGATCGTTGCAGAAGACTTCGCGTATCCCGTTGGCCCGATCGGCGGCGCGAAAGGCGGCACCGCCGGTGTTGGTAGCTCTTGGATTGGTGCCTGGTTCCGAAACGGCCGTGTTGCAGGAGGAGAACTCCTGCCCGAGGAATCGACGGTCGCCTCCCGGATGTTCCGGCCGGCCATTGGCGGTTCGGCGTCGCGGCCCATCTATTTCGCCGTTCGACTCAGGAAGACTGGGACAACGGAAAAATACGTGATTTGCCTCCAACTGACGCCGAGCGTTAATGGCGGTACGGATTACTACGAGGATGCAACTATCGGCCTTGTCAACGACCATTTCCGCGTGATACTCAGCGGCGGCGATCTCGATCATGTGCGCTACGAGGATTTCGGGACCTACACGCCCGGCCAGGATGTCCTGATCGTCGCCAAGCTCGAATTCAACGTCGACGGCGATAAGGAACGGCTCCGGGCGTGGATCAATCCGACCGGCCGGGAGACGGCCGACACCGTCTCCCCGGTAATTCAGGAGGATCTGCGGTGGACTTATCCTCGCTGCATCCACCTGCGGAACTGGACGGGGCCTGACGGCACGTGTTTCGTTGAAGATGTGCGAGTCGGATACTCTTGGGAGGCGGTCATTGGCAAAAACCACCCCCCAGTGCATAAGGAACAGTTGGAGGCGAAGTAATGCTCTTGCCGGATGGTCCGGTGAGACAATTCCTCTCTTTTTTTCGAAAGGCTTCATCATGAAGACTATGTTACGAGTTGAGGCGGTCGTTCTTGGAGCAGTCATCCTTTCCTTCGGTTCGTCGGCCTTCGCGACCGTCGTCGAATTCGACGAGTCGAGCACTACCGACAATTACAACAGCCTGATTTCGTCGACCGACCTGGTTAATTTGGGTCAGCCGACCCTGGCGTCCTCGAGCGTCGTCGCCGGGTCGTTTAACGCCGGCACCATCGACGGGATGAACGACGGCGTGGGCCAAGACGGCGCGGTCACATGGAACGGCTATACGTTCGTTTGGGACCCGGTAACCGTTCAGTACAACCTTGGCGGCAGCGCCACGGGTTACGACCTTTCTCAAATCGACCTCATCAAAGGTTGGTGGGCCGGCGAAGATTTTGCCAATCAGATCGGCTCGATCGCCGTTGCGACCGTGGCGAATCCGACGTTCACCGAACTGACTTCGTTCAATTACAGCCCGTTCGCCGCGCCTGCCGCGGGCGAAGAAGGCTACGGCTACACGCACATTCGGCTGACCGACGACGCGAGCGTCCTCGCCT
>JAEWUR010000758.1 GCA_023397045.1 Planctomycetota bacterium | reverse complement strand
ACTGGGCGTGCGGGTTCGATTCCCGCCTCGGCTACTGGTCTTCAGTGCATACTGATGCAAGGAAGTGCAAAGAGCCCCGTTTTCTGCGGAGTTCTTGGGGTTTCCAACGTTGCACGGGATTTTCGGTCCCCGGTTTTTGGGCCGGCTTGGCCCCCTTTCGATGCAGATTGATGCAGGCTGATCCTCTACGCGGCAAGCTCGACGGCACCATAGTGGGCACCAAATGCTGCTGGGTTTCGGCGGGCGGCGGAGCCGCAGTGTTTGCCGCTCGGGCGGCCTTGCGGGAGTTCCAGGGCCGCAGTTCCGCACACGACGCGCCAGGGGGCGCTGTTGGCCGCCGTAGCGTTGGGCGTTGCCGGTGGCCCGCTGTTGCGTTAATCACCACCGATTGGTCGCGTGGGCATTCACGCCCGAAACGACCCATATGGGGGTTGATCGGCATGGCAGTCTATTCCTCTGGTGGTTCCGTAGCTGGCTGCGACTGCACCGACTTAGCAGATTTCACCAATGTGCAAACACGATTGCGATCGTCCCCTTCAAGACGGTCAATCATGTCTTCGAGCAGTTGGATAACCTCAGCGGTTCCTTCGCCAAAGAACCCGTGCAGCACTGCTGGATCAACCTGGTATTGGTCGGTTTTCCGGGTGTCCGCTTTCAGAGAGGCAACGAGCCAGTAGATTTCTGTCGCTATTGTCTTGTCTCCCTGCTTGAGCGCATCAAGCAACACAGGTCCGAGCCATTTCCACGACTCAATATCCGTGCAAGTAGTGGTGGGATGATCGTCACCGCTCGGGCGAAATACCAGCGTCTGCAATTCGCCAGAATGCTTCGGATTGACGATCTTCCTCAAGTGCCGCGAATCCGAGAGCTTCTCCTTTGCTACCTCCAGAACGAATTCACGGACCTTGCTCTTATCCTCGGAACGCACAATCGACTCGTCGGATGCCGCCCACCACCGAAACAGGATGTTCGCTAAGGCAAGGCTTGTTGACATTGCCTCTCTAATGCGATCTTCAAGCCACCTGCAACTGGCTTCTGTACGTCGTACGCATCTGTTGGATACGTGCAGAACTGAATGCAGTCCTTGACTTTGCCCCGATGCAGTAGACCCGTGTTCTCCACAAATGTGAGAAATCACTTGCTCGCTTAGCAGCAATACCTGTCCGGCTCTGTCAATTGCCGGTTGCGTTGGCGCGACCCACTGCATCGGGGCCAATGCCCAGTGCTGACACGCCAATAGCTTCCATACATCGCAGTATTCGCTGGAACGGCACAGATTGTGGACGAGTTGGGAGTCCTCCGAAGGCGAGTTACGCCATTCCCGGAAATCGCGTGCCACAGTCTGGTCACGTACCTCACCTGGACCGATCACTTCGTTAAGAACACGCTGCCAGTAACGCTCTTGATGGACCCCTTGAAGACGTGCGGCTTCGCCACGACGATCGTTGTCGAGCCAAGCTGGAGCCTCCGGCAAGATCAAGTCAATCAGAGTACGCACCGCCCGCGCGTCCCAATCGACACCTGAGATGATCTTCTCCCAGTCTTGTGTCAGTGTACTCCGCACAGCCTCCACTTCTCGCTTCTTGTAGCCCTCGTTCGACGGTTGGTTGTTCAATCGGTCCCAATACCGCAGGACAAAAGACAACGCTTCTGGTGCCGCGTACCGTAACACGTTGACGGCAAGCAAGTGATCCCAATCAACCTCCCCGAAAAGGCGTTGCCAGGTTTGATACGTGCGGCCAAGAGCATGTCGCAGAGATCGCGGCGTGTTGAGCAATCGGGCAATAGCTTCTGGAGGGCGCACTTCATCGGGGCATATCGCGGACATCCAGCTTGCATAGGCCCATTGATTGTTGTCCGCCGGAGTCAATACGTCATGTGGAAATGCAGTGTTGTCGAGGCACCTTTCGCGGAGGCAACAGACAAGATTTGCGGAATCCTGCACTCTGACTGTCTTGAGATACTCGATATGGTCGCAGAGCTTGGCAAAGTCAATTCTGGCTGGAGACTTGAGACCGCCCGTCAGCACGAATGACAGGTTGGAAAAGCCCTTCAACTGCTGGAGAAAAGCCAGCACGTCTTGAATGTCGAACGTCTGACTGTTGTTTCGATCCAAGTCCTCGACGACGAACACCAGCCGAGACCCTACCTCTTGAAGGAGGTCGGACAAGGTGTGAAACTGCTGCATGAGGTCGCCTGGCCGGAAGAACAACTTCGATGCGCTGTCGAGCCACTGGCCGCCGGCCGAAAACACCTGGCGATAAGATTCCGGCAGCGATTTGACATGGAACGTGTCAATGAATGGGGCGACCTTCTTGATTCCATCCGCCAGCATGGCATGAATTGCGGACGCGGAACTCTCGAAGCCCCAGCAGCTATGTTCGCTAAAGAGAAGCTCCGGGGGATTCTGCGGCTGGCCATCCTCGACCATCCCCCTGATCCATTTGGCGATGGTGCTTTTCCCAGCACCGAAAGCGCCAACAATCCCGATGGATCGCGTATTGCCGGTGAGTAGTCCTTTCAGCCGTTCAGCGACCGCGTAGTTCCCTAGGAAATCATGCTTCGCTGGTTCAGCCGTGTCGAGCCAAGCCTCAAGCGTGGGCCAGTCGGTGGGCATCACACC
>JAEWUR010000534.1 GCA_023397045.1 Planctomycetota bacterium | reverse complement strand
CTCCCGTGTCGCTCGACTATGCCCCGAGTTCGGCGAACCTGCGCGTTGTCGATGCGACGAATACGATATCGCTGAGTTTCTTCCCGACGACCACCACCAGCATCTCCGAGAACGGCTCGACGTTCGCGTACGTCACGCTTTCGCAAGCGGCTCCGGCCGGCGGGCTGATTGTTTCGCTCTCGAGCAGCGACACCGGCGAAGCCACGGTCCAGCAGACGGTCACCATTGCCGAGGGCGAAACGCTCGGCATCTTCACCATTACCGGCGTCAAGGACGGAATCATCGACGGGCAGCAGACCGTCACGATCACGGCCACGGCGAACGGTTATGTGTCCGAGACCATCAATCTCAAGGTGAATGACGCAACCCGATCGATGGAGTTGAGCATCGACGAGACGACGATCACGGAAACCGGGACGGCCATCGGTACGATTACGTTGTCCCAGGCGGCTCCGGCCGGCGGGTTGACCATCTATCTCGACAGCAGCGACGACGGCGAGGCCAAGGTGCCGGCAACCGTCACGGTCGCCGAAGGTCAGACAACGGCCACGTTCACGATTACGGGCTATCAGGACGGCGCTGTCGACGGCACGCAGAACGTGACGATCACGGCGACGCCGGCATCGCCGGAATATGCGGCCACCTCGGCCAATCTCGGCGTGACCGACGCGACCCAGTTGATCACGCTGACGATCGACAAGGCGAGTATTTTGGAGACCGGCACGGCGACCGGCACGATTACGCTGTCGCATGCGGCTCCGGTTGGTGGGTTGACCATCTATCTCGAAAGCAGCAACACGGACGAGGTGACCGTGCCCGCGACGGTGACGTTTACGGAAGGGCAGACGACGGCCACCTTCCCGATCACCGGCGTTCAGGACGGCGAGGTTGACGGGCAGAAGACCGTCACAATCACGGCTTCCGGCGCCGATTACGTGTCGGGCGATGCAAGCCTGAAGGTCAACGACGCGACGCAGACGCTCACGGTGACGATCGACAAGACCAGTATCACGGAGAACGGGACGGCGACCGGAACGGTCACGATTCCGCAGGCTGCCCCGGTGGGCGGACTGGTGGTGTATCTGGCCAGCAGCGACGCGACCGAGGCGACGGTGCCCTCGACCGTGACGATTCCGGCCGGCCAGACATCCGCGACGTTCACGATCACCGGCTACCAGGACGGCACTGTCGACGGGACCGGCAATGTGACCGTTACGGCGAGGGCCATGGATTACGCCGACGGATCCGCAAGTCTCAAGGTGTTCGACGCCGACGCTAGGATGACGCTGCAAGTGACGTTCAATCCGAAGACGGTGCAGGAAGGCGACACCGCGCATGCGACGGTCACCGGCACGGTCACCCGGCTGGGACCGACCGATTCCGATCTGATTGTTACCCTGACGAGCAGCGATCCGACCGAGGCCACGGTGCCTTTGACGGTGACGATCCCGGCCGGCCAGACATCGGCGACGTTCGCGATTGCGATTGTCGATGACAGCTCGGTCGACGGAACGCAATTCGCCACGATCACCGCATCGGCTTCGACCTATGAGGATGGCAGTGAGACGGTCGCAGTGACCGACAACGATCTTGCTCGGACGTTGACGGTTGAGATCAGCACGCCATTGGTCGAGGAAGGTGATGCGACGACCCCGGTCACCGGCAGGGTCACCCGTACGGGACCGACCGATTCGGACTTGGTTGTCACTCTGACGAGCAGCGACACGACCGAGGCCACGGTGCCCTTGACGGTGACGATCTTGGCTGGCCAGACATCGGCGACGTTCCCGATCACCATCGTTGACGATAGCGTGATCGACGGAACTCAGACCGTCACGGTCGCGGCCAAGGCTTCGACTTATGAGGACGGCACGGATTCGTTCGGCGTGACGGACAACGATGTTATTCGCACCGTGACGGTCGAAGTGAATCCGACGGGCATCATGGAGAACGGCGGTTACAATGCTGCAACGGGCACCGTGACCATATCGAGCCCGCTGGACCATGACTTGGTGGTCACGTTGAAGAGTTACGACACCAACTCGGTCCAGGTTCCTCCCACGGTGACGATTCTCACCGGCCATACGTCGGCCACCTTCCCGATTAGCGCGGTGGACGACCAGATCGTCGATGGCGACAAGCAGGTGACGATCACAGCGAAAGCCGTCGAGGAGAACTTCGCCGAGAGCGACGCGACGGTCAACGTCTATGACGACGACGTCAATGTGCCGGTGACGGTGTCGATCAACAATGTCACCCAGGCGGAAAACGGCGGGTCGTTTACGTTCACCATCTCGCTCAACAAGGTGGCGTCGTCGGACGTGTACGTGCAGTACATGACCAGCGACGGCACGGCCGCCGCGGGCAGCGACTATAAGGCGAAGAGCGGCTACGTTATTATTCCCGCCGGCAAGCTCTCGATAACGGTCTCCGTTCCGGTCTATGGCGATTTCACCGCCGAGACGAACGAGACGTTCCGAGTGACGCTCTCGAATGCCACGAATGCGACGATCGGTCAAGGCGTCGGCACCGGGACGATCGTCAACGACGACGGCGGCGATCCGATCGTCTTCGGTTCGTGGGGCGACACGATCGGTCTGGTTTCGCCGTCCTCGATGTTCTACCAGCGGAACAGCAACAGTGCCGGCGTCGCCGATGCGACGTTCCAGTATGGGCCGCTCGGCGCCGGCTGGCAGGCCATCGTCGGCGATTGGAACAACGACGGCGTCGACACGATCGGTCTGTACAACCCGGCCACTTCGACGTTCTACCTGCGGAACGGCAACAACGCCGGCGTGGCCGACGTGACGTTCGTCTACGGCCCGGCCGGAAGCAACTGGATTCCGATCGCGGGCGACTGGAACGGCGACGGGTACGACACGATCGGCCTGTACAATCCGACCACGTCGACCTTCTATCTGCGTAATACCAACACGGTCGGCATCGCCGATCAGACGTTCGTCTATAGCATTCTGGACAGTTACAACCAGATCCTGCCGAACTTGAAGCCGGTCATTGGCGACTGGGACGGCACGGGAACCGACACGATCGGCCTGTACGATGCCGCATCGGGCACGTTCAGCCTGCGGAACACCAATAACGCGGGCGCTCCGGACGCGCTGTTCGTCTACGGTCCGGTCGGGGCCGGATGGAAACCGGTCGCCGGCGACTGGGACGGCGACAACGCCGACTCGATCGGGTTGTACAACAACGCGACGGCCACCTTCTATTTGAAGGACGCCAACAGCGCCGGCGCGGCCAACCACACGTTTGCGTATGGGCCGGCAGGGAATAACTGGACGCCGATCATCGGCGACTGGAACGGTGCGGCGGCCGCTTTGACCGCCGCGGCGGGTGAGGCCAGCGGTCGGGATGCCGCGTCGATCAGCAACTCGACGCTGCAACCGGTGGTCCGCGAAGCGATCGCACGTTGGGCGGGCACCGGCCTTTCGGACGCGGCCATCGCCTCGCTGGCCAACGTGAAGTTCGCCGTGGCCGATCTGCCCGGCGCAACGCTCGGCCTGGCCGACGGCGATACGATCTACCTCGATCGGGACGCCGCCGGGAACGGTTGGTTCGTCGATGGGACGCTGTCGCAGGACGAGGAGTTCGTCGGCGGGACCGCCGTTGATCCGAAGGCCGTCGACGGGATCGATCTGCTGACCGTCGTCGCGCACGAATTGGGTCACATCCTTGGTCGCTCCGACCTGGATGCGTCGCTGAACGATCTGATGAGTGAGAATCTGTCGGCCGGCGTTCGCCGTAGTGCGGCCGCCGAAGTCGACGCGGTTTTTGCGGCTGCCAAGGAGTAATCTCCCCGACGGCCGAACGGTTTGAAAGCGGCTTTTCTCTGCAACGCCAAGACACGACGCATCGCGAGTGCGGCTGCGACGTGTTTTGGCGTTTTTTTGTTGCAGCTTGTGAAAAAAGTGTGGCACTGGCTTTGCCAGTGCTGAATTCCCCACGGGTTTCTCTGCACCGGTGGAGCCAGTGGCACACCGACGGCACTGGCAGAGCCAGTGGCACACGAGCGAGTTTTTTTGTTGCAGCCTGTGAAAAAAGTGTGGCACTGGCTTTGCCAGTGCTGAATTCCCCGCGGGTTTCTCTGCACCGGTGGAGCCAGTGGCACACCGACGGCACTGGCAGAGCCCGTGGCACACGAGCGTTTTTTTGTTGCCCGGTCGCATCTGTCTTGCGTAGTCGTGGGTGTTTTGCCTGTCTTGACACCTCCAGCGGGCGTTAGGGGGTGTTTTTCGTAGGTTCAGGCTGGCAAAAACCGCAAATTTCTCGCGAATCGGCATGGTCGCGCGGCGAGGGTTGTCATTATAATCCGCCGCGTTTGTTTTTCCGCCCTGATCATGGATTGACCGATGACCGGACAAGGACGTCCGAAGGCATCGCCGGGTCGCCCTCCGCCGACCGCATCCCTCGCGGCCGTCGTCGAAGCGTTTTGCGTTGCGCTGTTGGCAATCCTGGTTTCAACACCGCACGCGCATGCCGCCGACGACATCCGTGTGCGGATCGCCTGGGGCGGCGGGACCGATCGAGCCTGGCATGGGACGATCTCGATCAGCGAAGGGACGCTTTCCAACCCGTCCCCCTTGGGCGTTGAAGCCGACGAGCCGGGCTCGATGTGGCTGGAAGGCAGCCAGTTGATGGTTCGGCAGCGCAGCCCTCGCAGCTATGACGGCGTCGATGTGTCGGTGGCTGCGCCGGCCTCGGCGTTTTTGCGGGTGCAGCTTTCCGGTTCGGACGATTCGCAGCCGGCCGCGACGGTCGACGTGCCTCTGGCCGATCTGTCGGCCGAGTTCGTCAACAAGGAGCTTGACGACGACGGCAATCGCCTGCTGCTGATGCGC
>JAEWUR010000687.1 GCA_023397045.1 Planctomycetota bacterium | reverse complement strand
GGAATGTCTTCTTCGCGCAGTTCGCCAAAGGTATGGAAACCAGCGAGCAGGCAGCCTTGTCGCGATTCGACGACCGAATCACGGTTCGGCAGTACGGTCAGCCGCATTTCATCTGCCATGGACCGTCCGGCGTCGATGTCGATCTGGCCGAATGCGGCCTGAATGAGTGCCGGCGCGCGATTGCGTCGCGGCAGTTTCGGCTGGTGATTCTCGACGAGGCGAATCTGGGGCCGGTCCTGGGCCTTTTTTCGGTCGAACGACTCTTGGAACTGGTCGACGCCCGGCCTGACGGCGTCGAGTTGGTGTTGACCGGCCGCGGCGCCGACCGCCGCGTGCTCGACCGGGCCGATCTCGTCACCGAAATGCAGGAAATCAAGCATTACTATCAGCAGGGCGTTCTCGCCCGAACCGGCATCGAACAATAATGGTGGATGGCGGATGGCGGATTTGGTATGATGTTGCCTGGAAGGAGAAGCGGTTGTCTCAATAACACGTGATTGAGGAGCCGTTCCTGTGGACCGCGAGCAACTTTTTGGCCGAATCAAACAGTTTGCTTTGAGAATCATTAACCTATCATCCAGCTTGCCTCGCAACCGCGCGGGGGATGTGATAGGTCGGCAGATTCTTCGGTCCGGCACATCGATCGGCGCGAACTATTGCGAGGCAATGCGAGCGTCGTCGAAGCGGCAGTTTGTTGCTATGGTGGAAATTTCAGCCCGAGAGGCGGGCGAAACACTCTATTGGCTTGAACTGCTTGCGGAGTCGAATACGGTGAAGCCTTCCCTTTTGTCGAAAATCACGCAAGAATGTCAGGAGCTGGTCGCCATTCTTTCGGCGACTGCCCGTTCAGCCAAACGTCGCCTGTAACCCATTCTCCATCCACCATTCGCCATCTTTTTTATGTCTTCGCCTGCTTGGCTTGATAGTCCGATGATGAAGGCGGCTCGACGCGAGCCGACCGCCGTTACGCCCATTTGGCTGATGCGCCAGGCGGGGCGCTACATGCCCGAGTATCGCGAACTGCGAAAGAAAATCTCCTTTCTCGATTTGTGCCACGATTCCGACCTGTGCGCCGAGGTGATGTTAAACACGGTCGAGCAGCTTGGGGTCGACGCGGCCATCATTTTTTCCGACCTCCTATTGATTCTCCAGCCGATGGGCATCGGTTTGGAGTTTTCGGCGGGCGAGGGGCCGGTACTGAACAATCCGGTCCGCACGGCCGCCGACGTCGATCGCATGCAGGAACTCGATACGATCGAGCCGTTGAATTTCGTGATCGAGACGGTCAAGAAAACGCGGGCGGGATTGCCGGAATCGCTGCCGGTGATCGGTTTCGCCGGCGCGCCGTTCACGCTGGCCGCCTATGCGATCGAAGGCGGCGCCAGCCGCGACTATCGAATCGCGAAGGTGATGATGTACAACGACACCGGCGCGTGGGATGCACTGATGGGACGCCTCGCCCGCGCCATTACGCTCTACCTGAACGCGCAGATCGACGCCGGCGCACAGATCGTGCAGATCTTTGACAGTTGGGTGGGCTGTTTGGGCGTCGACGACTATCGCCGCTACGTTCTGCCGCATACGCGATCGGTGATCGAGTCGCTACGGCCCGGCGTGCCGGTCATCCATTTCGGCACGGGCAATCCCGCGCTGTTGCCGCTGATGACCGAGGCGTTCGGCAAGCGGAAGCACGAGGCCGTCGTCGGCGTCGATTGGCGGATTCGCTTGGACGACGCGTGGCGCACGATCGGGCACGACAAGGCGATACAGGGCAATCTCGATCCGGTGGTGTTGTTGAGCGAGCCCGTCGAAATTCGCCGCTGCGCGAAAGAGATTTTGCGACAGGCCGCGCGCCGGCCCGGCCACATCTTCAATCTTGGTCATGGCGTGCTTCCGCAGACGCCGGTCGAGAACGTCACAGCGTTGATCGACGCGGTGCATGAGTTGAGCAGTCGATGATTGCGGTGTAATAATCGACGTGTTTTACCTGTTTTGTCGACTCGACTCTTCCGTTTACCGAAGCCTTATCGCATGTAGCTTTCGCGCCGCGCGGTCGCGAAAAAACTTCTCGAATTCGCGATGGAATTCCTCAAGTGTCTATTTGATTTCGTTCAAGAATCGGGCATATAGAAGTACCGGGAAACGACAATGTGAGTTCACCGGCCAACTCGTCAAAGCCGCACGTTGTCGCGTTCGCAGCAAGTGGGTACTTCTTCATGATACGTGCAATTGGACCGCTGCGCTATGCCTGGATTTACACCCGAAGCACAAGGTTGCCTCGTTCGGGTCCGCCCGCCGGGGTGCTTGGCGATCAGCTAGGCGCCCTGAATCGCCGGCGACTGTTGCGTCAGCAACAAGAAGACATTCAGGCCGGATTGGTCGATTACTTGGCGATACCGCCGTATCCGCCGCGACCTCGGCCGCCATCGTAAATGCCTCGGGCATTTGATAACCTGAAAAACGTCGTAGAGTGGTTCCTGTTTCCTTCTTCTTTTCTGGAGGGTTTGTGCGTCGGAAGTCGGCGCGGCGGGCGGTCCGTCGCGTCTGGATCGAGGGAAGGCGTCTCGACTGCCATCCCCGATGGTGTCTCACCGTTTTGGCTCTAACTTAGGAGGATCGCTCGATCGTAGAAACCGTGAATGTTCTCGACGGCGCGTTTGCCGCTTGTAGACGTCTTGCTTAATCCGTGGGCGAATGCCGGCTCGATTGACGCCAACGCAGTCAATGACCTGAGTTCCACAGCGAACCAGGGCTCCACCGAGCCGCCGCCCCAGTAGCGTGCCTAAGCACGTCGCACGTCTTAGCGGCAAACGCGTCGGTATTTTTTCTTGAGGGACCGTGGACCGGCTGACGAGTAATCAGTCCAGATGCGGCGAATGGTGGGTTTGTGTGCCAGAATAGTAACCCGAAGCGTAAGCGAGGGGCCACCTCGCTTACGCTTCGGGTTACCATTGTTATTTGCTTGGACAATGAACCGGGTCGACCTTCAACCGGTTCATCGAGGCTTCGACATTATGGAAAGCCTCGCTCTGCGGCACGTTCTCGCCGCGACGGAGATCGGCAAGCAGATCGCCGAGCAGTTCGCGCTCGAGCCATTCAGCCAACCATGCGGCGCGTTGTTGCGCGTAGCGAGCTTGCAGCCGACCGAACAATCGACCGGCCGCTTGTCGGACGCCTTCGCTCGTTCCGCCCATCAGCGCTTCACCGCCCCCGGCGATGCCGCCGGCAATGGCGGCTTCGGTGGCCAAGTGGCCGGCCGTGGTGCTTGCCGCGTGTGCGGCGGCCTGACCGGCCAGATCGCCGGCGAAGTGAAGGCCTGTGAAGAAGAGCGTTACGGTGATGGCGGGGCGAGCCAGCGCGGCCGCATGATCGAGCGATTGAAGGAACCGCACGGCGCGAGGATTCGACTGCCGCCAACCGTCCAGCTCCGCGCGGAGGAATTGGCGATAGTCTTCGTCGACGGCCGGCAATTTTTCATGCGTGGCCTGGACGCGTTCGAGCAGCGTCGCCCGGGCGTGCCCGCCCAGCAGCGATTGAAGGCGTGGGCGGAGCGTGTCGTTGCCGACCTGCGCGAGTCGCGTCAGCTCGTCGAGAAGTTTTTCGACGGCCAACACAATCGCCGCACGCTCTTGCTGTTGGAAGGCGACGATCGGATCGACGCCCGGGCCGGTCAGCGATTGCCATGCGGTGCGCATCGGCCAGGTGACGCCTCGGCCGAGCGAGCGATAGAATCCGTGGATTCGCCGCGACCAGGCTTGCCGCGAATCGTTCCACCATTGCGCGATCTCGTCGACCAGCACGCCGGCCGGCAGCGACGGCCAACCAACCCGAGCCATCTCGGTCGTCGACAGCGCGGCCGAGGCCGATGCGAACTCGGCGGCCGATTGCCGAATCGACGCCAAATAGGCCGGAAGTCCTTGTTGTGGGTCGAGCACCCGATCGAGCGCACCGCGGAACGTTTGGATCTTGATCGCGTCGAAATGCAATGCAGCCAAGTCGTCTCGCAGGTTGGCGGTACACATCGCGGCGTCGGCCGGTCGAATGGCGTAGAACGGCAGCGTCAACGCCTCGGCCGCCTTGCGGTCGTAAGGCACGACGTAAACCAACTCGGGATTCGCACCGGTGTGTTCGCAGAACGTGTGCAGCCATTGCGGCCAGAACGATCGATCGGCCTCGAGGTCGCATTGGTTGAAGACGACGACGATCGGTTTTTGGGCCTCGACCGCCGCGCGGAAAAATTGCTTCACGGCCGCGTCGTTATATTTCTGCTGGGTGAGAATGGCCACCAACACGTCGGCCGTCTGGCGAATCGCCCGGGCGCGGTCCCAATTGACCGTCGCATTCGAATCGACGTCGGGGGCGTCGATCAACAGCAGTCGCGGCGGCAGCGTCTTGCTCGTTCGCCAGAAAAGGCAATTCTCGGCGGTGTTGTCGAGCGGATCGTCGGGCGAGCGCCAAGGATGAAGCGCGAACGGATGGAAAAGCCGTTCGAGCAATGTTGGGTCGGCTAATTCGGCGGGCGCGAGGCAAACGGGATGTTTCGTGCCGGCGGCCAATGGGCTCGACGCGCTGGCTACTTCGCCGGCCAGTTGATTGAAGACGACCGACTTGCCGATGTTCGTTCCACCGACGACGGCC
>JAEWUR010000680.1 GCA_023397045.1 Planctomycetota bacterium | reverse complement strand
GGCCAGAACTTCGGCTTCGACAAACGAGCTTGGAAAGATTGGCTGGCCGCACAGAGAAAACCCGTCGACGAGGTCGACGCGAGAAGAGACTAAGGGCATATTCGGTCAAGTCCCCTCTCCCGCCGGGAGAGGGCTAGGGTCAGGGCGTCTCGTGCAAGAACCACGGTCGAGGAACAAAGAGCCTGTAGCAAGAATAGTCATGATTACAACGCAACGAATTCTTCTTTCGATCGCGATCGTGATGATCGCCCTGTCGGGACGTCCGGCGGCCGCGCAGCGACTTGACCGTTCGACGCCGACAATGACCTACTACTCGGCGTTTCGCGCCTTCTACGACGGTGACTACAGCGACGCGTTGAAGGTGTTCGAGTCGGAGAGCCGCAGCTCGATCAAAAACGCACAGACGCGATGGATCGACTCGATCTGTTACGAGACGATGTGCGGCGAATGCTATTTTCAGATGGGCATTTTTGATAAGGCGCTGTGGCATTACACGGCCGCGCTGCAGATCTTCCGAACCTTCCCCGACTGGATGACAAAGGTCCAATTTCCGCCCAGCATCCGCATCGCGGGAGCTGGATCGCGCAAGGCCGTCCCCTGGGGCGCCAGCACGCGGCAATCGCAGTTGGGGAACTATCCCTCGTCGATGCTGATCGCCCAGGGCAACATCGCCCAAAACAATACGATCCAACAAGGCGGGGTCGTCCAACAGGCCAATCTGTTCTCGATCACGCCGCAGGAGATCGTGCGTGCGACCGTTCTGGCATTGCGACGCCGGGCGACCCTGTTGGGTCCGGCCGCAAAGTTCGATCCGCTCACCAAGGACGTGCTTACGGCAATGAGCCGGCCGATCGGTCCGCCAAACCATTGGTCGGAATCGTGGGCGAACCTGGAACTCGGCCTGGCAATGGCGGCCTGCGGCAAGGAGAGCCAGGCGAACGGCTATCTCGAACGCGCGGTGCTGGCGGCCGGTCAGTTCGACCATCCGTTGACTTCGGTCGCTCTGCTCGAATTGGGCAAGCAGGCGCTGGCAATGGGACAATATCCGGCGGCAGGCCGGTTCTTCGAAGAAGCCACCTACTCGGCCGTCAATTATCCGGATTACGGCATCCTGGAAGAAGCCTTTCGCGGCCGGGCGCTCGTCCACCTGCTGACGAACAGCAAAGACTATTTTGCGCCGTTGGACGCCGCGATCCAATGGGCGAAAGTGAAGAACCTGCGTCAATTCCGCGCGTCGCTCCTGCTCTGCGCAGCCGAGAACTACGCCGCGCTCGGCCGTCCGCGCGAAGCGGCCACGATGCTCGACGAAGCACGCGCGACGATCGGTCGCCGCAACATGAGCAACGGCGCGATCGGCGCCCGGGTGGCCTATCTGACCTCGCTCGTGGCATTCGAACAAGGTCGCGCCGCCGAAGGCGACACGGCCCTGAAAACGGCCATGGGCTATATGCAGCACGGTTCGTTGTGGCTATTCCACATCGGACTGATCGACGAGATGTATGTCCGGGGAAACGTCACGCCTCGCTCGGCGATGGATTTGTATGCCGACGTTTTGCGCGATCCCCGCCCGGTCGATTGGTCGTTCGACCCGATGGAATCGCTGGCTACGCTGCTAACGCCGCATCCCGGGCCGATGGAGCATTGGTTCGCGGTGGCCTTGGACCGAAAGGACATGACCGCGGCCATCGAGATCGCCGAACGGGCCAAGCGGCACCGTTTTCTGAGTTCGCTCGAGTTCGGCGGCCGAGTCGAATCGTTGCGGTGGCTTTTCGAAGCGCCGAATGAGCGGTTGCCGCAGTCGGTGTTGCTCCAGCGTCAAGATCTTCTGGCCCGGTATCCAGGCTATGCGAAATTGTTGCAGCATGCCCAAGAGATTCATGCAACGTTGGCGTTGAAGCCGCTGGTCGCGACCGATCAGAGCGAATTCCGAGAACAGTCGGTCGCGTTGGATGAACTCGGCAAATTGGGGCTTCAGCAGGAATTGCTTCTGCGCGAAATCGCGGTGCGTCGCGAACCGGTGAGCCTCGTATTTCCTCCCGTCTGCGAACTGGCCGAGGTTCAAAAGAGTCTGCCCGACAAACATGCGGTGCTCGGTTTCTTTGTCGCCGGACGACGGCTCTACGGCTATTTACTGAACAACGAGCGTTCGACGCTTTGGCAGGTCGGCCCGTTGCCGCCGTTGGTGAAGCAGATGCAAGAAATGCTTCGCGACATGGGCAACTATCAACAGAATTACGAGTTGTCGGCGAAGGAGTTGTCCGGCGAGAAATGGCGTGAATCGGCCAAGTTGATGCTCGACATGCTGCTGAAGGGATCGCAGGCCGACTTCACGCAGACGTTCGACGAGTTGGTGATCCTGCCCGACGGCATTCTTTGGTATCTGCCGTTCGAAGCCCTGCAAATAAAGGTCGACAAGCACGACGTCTCGCTGATCGATCGTTTTCGCGTTCGCTACGCGCCGCTTTTGTCGCTGGCCGTCAACGGCGGATGGGGTCGAGGCCCGGCCGACAATACGGCGGTGGTCGTGGGGCAGTTATACCCCCGTGATGACGAATCGGTGGCGCAAAAGGCGTTTGACGAACTTGCCGCGGTGGTGCCGGGCGCCGTGGCGCTGCCCGAGCCGCCGCCGGCGCCGTCGGCGATCTACAGCACGTTGTTTCGGCGTCTTGTCGTGCTGGACGATATCGCGGTTTCGGAACAATCGCCCTACGGCTGGTCGCCGGCGCCAATCGATCGCGGCAAGGTGGGATCTACCTTGGCCGACTGGCTCTTGCTGCCTTGGGGCGGACCCGACGTCGTCGTCCTGCCCGGTTTCCACACGGCCGCCGAAGATTCGCTGAAGAAGATTCGCCAAAATCAGCCGGGCGACGAAGTGTTTCTCGCGGCCTGCGGACTGATGGCCAATGGCGCCCGAACGGTTTTGATGAGCCGTTGGCGAACGGGCGGACAGTCGGGCTACGATCTGGCCCGGGAGTTCACCCAGGAGCTTTCGGAGACCTCGCCGGCCGATGCTTGGCAACGCGCCGTGCAGGTGGTCACCGGATCGCGATTGAATCTGGAGGCCGAACCTCGGTTGAAGATCGGAGCCACCGACGAAACGCCCAAGGCCAACCATCCGTTTTTTTGGGCGGGCTATATG
>JAEWUR010000523.1 GCA_023397045.1 Planctomycetota bacterium | reverse complement strand
CTCCAGCGCAGCATTCCACGAGCCGAATAACCGGCACGTTCGCTGCAAGAATCGCGGGTCCCAACGACGCACGGCCGAGTAGTT
The DNA here is from genome assembly GCA_023397045.1 of Planctomycetota bacterium. GTDB lineage: Bacteria > Planctomycetota > Planctomycetia > Pirellulales > Thermoguttaceae > JAEWUR01. The sequence goes on along the minus strand of JAEWUR010000523.1, from coordinate 2,833 downwards.
CACCGGCTTGCCCGCGCGCTGTAGTTTTTTGATGGTTTGAAGGCTGTCCTTCTTCGTGGAGTATTTGCGCACCATTTCGAAATCCTAGTGCTAGTCCGCATGCCCCCCAACGCCCAAACTCATCTCCGTCCCGAGGGTGCTCGTTTGAACACGATGGCGAATGCCAAAAATGCGACAGGTTGATTTCCCTAATTTAGCTGGACCCTACAAACGCCACAAGGGGCTGTTTTCAAAACCTACCGGGTCCACGCCATTCGGGGTAACACGTTTTGCCGCATTCACCGGGCGATCAAGTTTCGACATCGGCTTTGCGGCCTAGGTTTCTTACGTAATATACCCTGACCTTGCGTCGTAGAGAGCATATTATTGCGACTTCCCCTCCTACAAGTGTTTCCGCCGTTACAGGTGAATCGCCCTGTTGGGCGTCGCACAACGAGACTTGCCGCAAGCGAGCCATTTGGCACATTCCGCGTGGTCATCGCCTTCCGACAGGCCGCAACCCCCAATTCGTAACGCACCGCAGCCGTCGCGGGTTCAGGGATAAGCCGTATTTGCTCGATTTTTTCATTTCGGGCCCCCACCTATTCAAAAACGCTGGAATGATGGTATACTTCGGGAGTTGTGTCGAGGGAAAAACACCTCGCCGACCGCGATTGCCCGAAGTGGCGATCGTCGCAAGTGTTTGGCTGCCAAGAGATTAGCCGGAGTGGCGGAATGGCAGACGCGCTGGACTCAAAATCCAGTCCTAGCAATAGGGTGTCGGTTCAAGTCCGACCTCCGGTACTGATTCCAAGATAAGAGGGGTTGGTGTGCGATGGCACATCGGCCCCTTTTCCTGTTTCTTGACTTTTCTTCACTACCCCTCGCTCGCGGCCCTTGACTTCCCTATACTGAGACCTATGAACTCCGACGCAACGGAAATTCAAGGCGGGATGGAACGGCAGCGGGCGTTGGATAGGAGCCTCGAACGAGGCCAGCCGCCCACGCAGGTGCCCGGCTACGATCCAGAGCGTTTCCTCGGCGTCGGCGCGTATGGCGAGGTCTGGGTGGCCACCGAGCGGAACACCGGTCGCCGGGTGGCCATCAAATTCTACGCCCATCGCGGCGGGCTCGACTGGTCGCTGTTGAGCCGAGAGGTCGAAAAACTCGCCTTTCTGTTCGCCGACCGCTATGTCGTTCAGCTACTGGGCGTTGGCTGGGACGCCGACCCGCCGTATTACATCATGGAGTACCTGGAAAAGGGCTCCCTGGCCGATCGAATCGCCCAAGGACCGATCCCGGTCGACGAGGCGGTGTCGCTGTTTCGCGATGTCGCGATGGGATTGGTTCACGCCCACGGCAAAGGCGTGCTCCATTGCGATCTGAAGCCGGCCAACATCCTGTTGGACCAGGACGGCAAGCCTCGGCTGGCCGATTTTGGGCAGTCGCGGCTGTCGACCGAGCAGGCGCCGGCCTTGGGCACGATGTTCTACATGGCCCCCGAACAGGCCGACCTCGACGCCATGCCCGACGCTCGCTGGGACGTCTACGCACTCGGCGCCCTGTTGTACTGCATGTTGACCGGCGGCCCTCCCTATCGGACCGGCAAGACCGTCGACCAGTTTCAGAAAACGCCCGAACTGACCGAGCGATTGACCAACTATCGGCGCATGATCGAGCAGTCGCCGACGCCGTCGGAACATCGAAAACAGCACGGCGTCGACCACCTCCTGACGGCCATCATCGATCGCTGTTTGGCTGCCGATCCGAGCAAGCGATTTTCGAATGTGCAGGAAGTCATCGATGCGTTGGACGACCGGGCGTCGCGGTTGGCCCGGCGGCCGATGATGATTCTCGGCGCGATCGGGCCGGCGTTGCTGCTGGCCGTCGTGGCGTGGTTCGCATGGCAAGGTTTTCACGCGGCCGTGCAAGAGTCGAACGACGCCTTGACCGAACGGGCGTTGAAGACCAACAAATTCGCGGCCGATTTCGCCGCCCGAAACGCCGGCTATGAATTGGAACGCCGGTACGATCTCGTCGAGCAGGTGTCCGATGCCGAACGTTTCCGCCAGCAATTGGCCGCCGCGCTGGCCGACCCCGAGTTCCAATCGCTCTCGAAACAGTTGAGCGATCCGTCGTTGAGCAAAGCCGATTCCGAGCGGCTGATGGAGCAGTTCCGCGAGAATCCGACTCGCCTCGCGTTGCAGCAAGCGTTCGTCGCGGCGGTGCCCAAGTCGGCCAAACCGAACTCGAACAACGGCGACGAAGACACGGTGTCGAGTTGGTTCTTCTGCGACGCCGGCGGGCTGTCGACCGTCCGATTGCCCGAGGGAAAAACGATCGGAAAGAACTATGCCTGGCGGAGTTTCTTCACCGGACAGTTGAGCGACGAGGCCCCGACATGGCGGCCGAAACCGGACGAGCATCTCTCGAAGACCAGCCTGTCGGATGTCTTCCAATCGCAGGACAACTCGCGTTGGATAGTGGCCATTTCGACGCCCATTTTCGACGATTCGCCCGAGCGAAAGTTCCTGGGCGTCGTCGCGATGACGGTCCAGGTGGGACAGCTTCTGAAATTCCCCGGCGGAACCGAAAGCCAGTTCGCCGTGCTGGTCGACAATCGGCCGGGCAACCATAAGGGCGTGATCCTGCAACACCCGCTGTTCGACGAACTGCTGGCAACCACCCCCGACGGCAAACTCCCGAATCGGTTCCAAATCTACCGCGTCAACGTCGACGATCTGCCGAACACGTCCCAACGCAAGGAGCATTACCACGATCCGCTGGCCGTCGACGAGGCCGGCGGTTATTATCATCAACAGTGGCTCGCCGAAATGCAGGAGGTCAAAGTCCG
>JAEWUR010000563.1 GCA_023397045.1 Planctomycetota bacterium | reverse complement strand
GCGCAGCGACGTCTGACGGGTTTTGGCTGCCTCGATGGCGTCGCCGTTCGCGCTGTTCTTCAACTGCTCGACCTGTTCGTCGGCTTTCTTGCGTTCGACGTTGATCAGCTTGGCGAAATCGACCAGCGCGTCGTTGACCGGCAGCGTGTCGGGGCCAATCTCGACGAGCGACGAACAGACCGCGCCGGCCTTGTCCAAATCGCCGGTGGCGCAATACGCCCGGACCGCGCCCAGAAATGCGCGGAGCATGCCGGGATCGAGGTTCTTTTCGCGTGCGTCGGCGTCGAACCGCTCGTCGCGAACGGCGTCGACCAGCGGTTGGAACAGTGCGGCGGCCGCCTCGGCGTTTCCGGCCTCCATTTCGGTCTCGGCCAACAGGACCTGCGTTTCGAGCAGATAGGGCGGCATCGACCCGCCGGGGCCGCGTTGACGTTTCAACAGGTTCAACGCCGTTTGAAGCCCTTCGACGGCCTTCGCGCGATCGGCGGCCATCTTCTTCTGGTCCGCTTTGCCGTCGGGCGCCTGCTTCTCGGTCAAATAGAGCAGCCAGTAGGTGTGGCCCGCCAAGTACATGGCCGTCGCGTAACGTTCCGACTTCGGATTGACTTGCTCGAAGACCTCGATGGCTTCCAGCGGGCGGTTGTCGACCAGTTTCGCTTGGCCTCGGGCCAGTCGGGCGTCGTCGGCCTCGGGTCGATTGGGCCAGTTCTTCTCGGTGAACTCGGCGATGTCGAGCAGCTTTCGCATCGCGGTCGGCTTTTCGTTCTTCGACGCCGCGGCATAGAGGCCCAGCGACGCTTGAATGCCCAAGGCCGAGGCCTGGGCCGCCGCCGGGCTGTCGGTCTTCACGCGGCCGTCTTGGTCATGCACCAGGTCGTCGACCAGGGCGAGACATTCTTTCATCTTGCCCTGATCGTACAACTCGCACGCCATAAGGAACCGGACTCGCTCGATGGCCGCGCGGGCGGCGTCGATGTCCAACTGCGGCCGTTTCGGCGTCGACTTCTCGGCGAACTCGATCGCCAGGTTGTAATTCTCCAGGGCCTTGGACCAATCGGAACTCTCGCGGGCGGCATCGCCTGCGGCCATCGCATCTTCATAGGTGTTGACTTCGAGGCCGCGACCGATTGTCTTGAGTATCTTGCGCCGTGCGAGGAACAACTCGCGTTGCGACGGACTGGGGATCGTCGACCCTTGGGTGGCCAGTCGGAGCGCTTCGTGCAGCAGCTTGGTCTTTTCAGTTCCCGCCGCATTTTCGGCCCGATCGGATAACACGTTGACCGCGCCGAGCGCGATCGCCTGATAGTCGGCGCTCGGTTGCAGCCGTTCGTAGTCTTTCAGAAACGCCAGCGCCTCGGGCAGGTATTGCAGCGGCTTCTGCTCGGCCAGCACCTTCAATCGCAGGCCTTCGACCTGGGCGTAGAGGAGGTCCATGACCGTCGGCGGACCTTTTTGCGACGGGTCGGGGGCATTGGCCAGCACTTCGTCGTAGATGTCGAGCGCCGTGCGATACTTGCCCAGCTTTTCCATGACTCGGCCGTGCCACATATGGGCAACCAGCCCAACAGTGCGGTTCCGGTTCGCTTGGAAGACGTCGTCCAGGCGTTGGGCGATTTCCCCAAGCGATTCTCGAAGTTCATCGCTGCGCGGCGGGTTGTCCAATTCGGCCAGATAGTAGTCGGCCAGGACGATCTGGAGCCGGGCCTCGGCGATGTAGCTCTCCGTTTCGTCGCGCGCTTCGATCGCCCGTTCGATCTCCGGCGTCATCTTTTGCGGCGTTTTGGGGATCGGGGGGAGATCGGCCAGTCTTGCCAGGAATTTCTTCTCGACCTGCCCGAACGTCTTTTGGGCTTCAACGAGTCCCTCGCGGGCCTCGGTCTTGTATTTCTTCTCTTGATCCTTGTCGTTTACCGCGGCGTCTTTCGCGTGTTGGAGGGCTTCGAGCGATTGCGCCATTTGATACTCGGCCCAGGAGGCCGTGGCCAGCGGGGCATCGGGATGGTTCGCCTTCTCCTTGACGAACGCGGCCAGGTGTTTTTGCGAACGCTCGGTCAACGACTTGCGCTCGCTGGGATCCGAGGCGTCGGCGGCGGCCATCTTCAGGCACTTCGCCATCTCCAGGTCCCAGGTGTCGCGAATCGCCGGCGGCAACTTGTTCTGTTCTTTCAGCGTTTCGAGATACACGACGGCCATGTCGCCATAGCCCTTCTGCTGCAACGCGAGGAGGAACCGCATCGGATCCTCGGCCGCGCGCGCGGCGAGCCCGGCCAGCCCAAGGGCGAGCGTCAACCACGCGATCGTCAAGGTGCGAAACGGCGTCATGGCGGCTGGTTCTTGTTGGGATCGGTCTGTTGATCGAGCCACTGTTCGATGGGGACCGCGTCGTTGGTCACCGGCGTGCGTTTCAGCAGCCGAGGCTCGACCGGTCGGCGGATCCATCGGCGATAGATAAAATGGGCACCGCCGAGGACGACAAAAATCGCCACGAGGCCGAGCCCCCAGATCCATTCTTGGCGGCCGTCGGACGCGGGACCAGCCTCGGTCGGAGGGATCCATTCCAGCCGGCCGATCAGCAGCGGCGCTTTTTCGGGTTTTTGGCCCGGCTTGGCGCTGCCCGGCTCATAACCCTGGAGCTTCAAAAAATAGCCGGCGAATCGCGCCTTCGCTCGAATGTTGAACCCGGTCGGCATGTTTTTGGGGTAATCAACCACGATCAGCGAATAGAGCCGGCCTCGCGATTCGTTGGTCACGGCCCAGGCGTCGTGCAGCGGGATGTCGTCGCGGGTCTTGCCGGCATCGCCCGCCATGCGGACGTCGACGTCCAACGCGACCAACGCGCCGCGATGTTTGGCCGGATCGTCGTAGAGGTCGGTGTACCGGAGCCCTTTTTTGGCCCGGGCTTCGAGCCGCGCGAACGGCTGATTGTTCGCCCAGCGCACTAGCCGGTCGTAGGCTTCCATCTCTTCCGGGCCGAGGTTCATCGCGCCGTCGGTGAGCGCCTGAAACTCTTCGCGCGCGGCGTCGACCTCTTCCGGATCTTCGTCGGTCGGACCCGTGGCGGGCGGAATCTCCTTGGGCGGCGCTTCCTTCGCATCGGCTGCCGGTTTGGTATTTTTCGCGGGCGGCTCGGCGTTGCGCTGGTTCGAGATGAAAACGAACAGGATGGCCAGCAGGAAGACGCCGGCGATCAGGCGCATGAGTTCCGCGCCGCGAAACATTCGGCCGGCCGGTCTTTTCGATCCATCGTCGCGCATGAACGGTTCTTTTCGGAAAGGCTATCCGCTGGGTATCTCGACGAAGCTCAGTTTCGACAGTTTTTGGCCGTCGGCCAGCGTTTGGCGGGTGCAAATGTCGACGATCTTCATCAGTTCATCATAACGGCAGGCGTCGCTCACTTGGATGATGACCTGGTCGAACGGATTGCCGGGGTCGGCGAAGACGGCCCGAAGCTTCGCATCGAGCGCATCGAGGTTCGGCACTTGGGTCTCGCCGACGCCGAGGCTCGAAATCGCGCCGTTGGCCGGGTCGGCGAACACGGTGATGGTCAACGTGTTGACGCCCTGGACGGGATTCGTGTTGTTCAGGTCGGAGCCCTGCTTCTCGGCGGCGCTGCTGTCGGTGACCACCGCCTGCGGCGGCGGCAGCCGGAGCATGATCTGCCCTTCGACCGGCGCCGGCTTGTACGTCAGGCAGAAAAAGGCGAGCAACTGGAACGCCATGTCGAGCATGGCGGCCAAGTTCAACTCGACCTCTCCCTGATTGCGGCGTTTTTTTCGTCGTCGGGCCATTTTTTTCTTGTCCCCTCTCCCTTCGGGAGAGGGTTAGGGTGAGGGCTGCATCCGTGTGCCACTGCTGGCTTGTCCAGCAGTGCTTGCGACACATCACGCAAAATACAGCACTGCTGGGCAAGCCAGCAGTGGCACCCCACAACTTCAGTGACTCAAAATCTCAACTATGCCTCTTTATCGAGCGCCTTGAGCGCGAACTTACGGAACCCGCTCTCCTGGCACGCCTTGATCACGCGATTGAGCATCTTGAACGAGGTTGCCCGGTCGGCGCGGATCACCACCGTGGTGGGCAAGTCCCGCGCGGCTTCGTCGTCCGGCGATTCGATCCGCGCCGCCATGCGTGCCGCGCGGGCTTCGTTGTCGACGAAACTCTCGACGTCTTTGACCGTGCGGCCGTAAATCTTCAGGTCGCCTTGGTGGTCGATATTCAACACCAGCAGGCCGCGCTGGCCTTGCGCATCGACCGGCCGGGCCGATCCGACGACCGGCAGCTTCAACGTCATGTCCATCTCGGCCGACTTGAAGTTGGTCACCAGGATGAAAAAGGTGATCAACTGGAAGACCATGTCCAGGAT
>JAEWUR010000521.1 GCA_023397045.1 Planctomycetota bacterium | reverse complement strand
GCTACAATCAGCCGGGCGGAATCTCGGCTGCCGAGGGAAAACTTTTTGTCGCCGACACGAATCACCACCTGATCCGCGTCGTCGACCTTTCGAAATCATCGCAGGAATGATTGCACCGCTCCATCCCGCCTCGATCCCGGCCGATTTGCTGTCGAAAGAATGCGACATTGAGTTCGTGCGCCGTTCGGGACCGGGCGGCCAGCACCGCAACAAGGTTTCGACGGCCGTCGTGCTGACGCATCGGCCGACCGGCATTCGCGCCGAGGCCAACGAGCGGCGCAGTCAGGCCGAGAATCGATCCGTTGCGTTGTTTCGCCTCCGCGTTCTGTTGGCCATCGATGTTCGCATGGTCCGGCCGAAAGATGACCCCGACGCAAGGCTTTGGCAATCCCGATTGGTCGGCGGACGGATCGAAATCAGCCCATCGCACGATGACTTCCCCACGCTGCTAGCCTGGGCGCTCGACATTATGGCCGAGAACGATTTCGATCCGAAATCCGCCGCTGGCATCCTGGAATGCAGCGCGTCGCAGTTGATCAAGTTCCTAGCCAAGGAGCCGAAAGCACTGGCGATGGTCAATCGTCATCGCACCGAACGCGGCCACCATAACCTTCATGCCTAGACGAATCAAGGCTTGACGCCTTTCGTCTCATCCCTCTGAGCGCGGTGCAATGACATCAGCGCGAAGGCGGTGCCGTAGGGCTTGTGGTAGTCGTACAGCGGAAAGTCCCACCACGAGCCGTCGCTCTCCTGTAAGGGCAGGAGCACTCGGGCGAGATGGTCTTGGAACGCGTCGCGCTGGTCGGCCGGAATCTGCTCGATGCACAAGCCGGCATAGTAATGGCCGAAATAGAAGAAATAGCCGGCCACCGAAAACCAGGACTCGTGCGGAATCGGTCGTTTCCGGCCGATGTCGAGCCACAGATTCCGCGCGAACAGCCGGTCGAGCCAAGTCTCGATAATCGCGTCGGTGGTCATTTTGTCGCCCCACAGACGCATCGCCACGTTGCATGCCTGGGAACGTCCGACGCTGCCGCCGGGTCGATTGATCGGCATCATCGGCCACCACTTTAGATACTCGCCGTACAGGTACGAGAAGTCGGGCTTTCGTTGACGGCGAATCGAGTCCATCGCGCGATCGACCATTTTCTGCGGCGATTCGATGCCGACCTGCTTCGCCTCGTGGAGCGCCACCAGGACGGCGGCCGTCACAAAGCTCATCGTCGAGCCGCTCGGCTTTCGCGTTTTCGCCTCGGTGTCGTAATAGGCCCAGCCGCCGTCGACGACCTCGTAACGCTGGAGCATCTCGATCTGCTGCTCGATCAATTCGCGAATTCGCCGGCATCGTTCGGCGTCGTCCGGCTTCCGGCCTAGCATTCGCACCAACGCCTGGATGCCATACGCATGCGTCCAGGAATTGTAGAACGTGTCGGGCGTGGCTCGGCGAATTCGCGGCAGGTTTTCCAGTAGCCAATTCTCGCCGCGTTCGAGCGATCGCGTTACCTCGGAACGGTCGCCGCCGGTCTCGATCAGCGCCGACACGCAAAGCGCCGTTACCGCGCCGCGAAACGCATGATGGGCGCCGGGCACGGGCGCATACACGTCATTCGGGCGCGTGATGTTGGCCGATCCCCACGAGCCGTCCGGGTTCTGGTGCTCCAATAGAAACTCGACTCCGCGCTGGATCGACTGTTCGATCTCGCCGGGCGCGGGAGGAGCGACCGGTGCGCGCTTCGGCCCCTCGACGGCCATACTCGACGGCGACGACTCTTCCCCGTAGACCGGCAGTCCAAGCAAACCCACGGCCAGGATCCATTGCCAATGAATCCGCATCATTCCTCCTTCGCTCCGGATTCCTGGTCTTTCGGAGCTTCGAGGAGCACCTGATCGCCGTCGGTCAATCCGCTGAGAATTTCGATACGCTTGCCGGCCTTCTCGCCGACTTCCACGTCGCGACGCTCAGGCTTTTCGTCCTTGCCGAGCAGCCAGACATACTTCTGATCCTCGTCCAGTTCGTCGGTCTGGATGCACTTCGGATCGACGACCAAGGCGTCCTTCTTTTCATATGGAATCAACTTCACCTTGCAGGTCATGCCCGGCATGATCCACTTGGCTTTGCGTTTTAGTTGGACGGCAAGCGTGGCATCGAAGCTGCCCGGCGCGGTCGGGATGTCGCCGACGTCGTCGATTTCGGCGTCCAGCTTCAGGTCGGGAAAACCGGTCGGCTTTGCGACGCCCTTCAGACCGGGCCGAACCCAATGCAATTGCAGCTCGGGAACGACGGCCGCGATTTGCATCGGCCGCTGATCGACGACCGTCATGACGACTTGATTGGGCATGATGGCGCCGTCGCGACGAAGGTTTTCGGCCAAGCTGTTCGAATCGCTGAATTTGCCGCGGATGCACTTTCCATAATAGACGATGCCGTCGATCGGCGATTTGACGGTCATCATCTTCCGATCGGCCAGGAGATTTTTGAGTTTTTCCTTGCTCTTCTCCCGGGCCATGCGCTGTTTTTCCAGTTCCAACTGTTGTTTCTTCAACGTCAACGGCAACTGGATTTTGGCCCGCTCCAAACCGATCGCGGTGCGCTGGGCCGAATCGTCGATGGCCTCGGCATAGCGCGGCAGGGCGAATTTCAGCATCTGCTCGCGTTCGAGTTGCACGTAGTCGACCATGAATTTCGCTTTTTCGACGGTATCGCGTGCCCGTTTCAGGACGATCTGCTCGGTTTCCTCCGTGATTTCGTCGGCCTTATACATCTTCTCCAACTGCCGGAGTTCTTCCTGCTCGTATTCCAACGATTCCTCGGCCAATTTGAGGCGGAAGTTGGCCAGTTTCTCGGCAAACGGCCGGTCGACGTCCTCAAAATACTTTTTGTCTTCCCCGCTCATGCGAGCCGACCGCTCCGACGCCTCGAGGTCCAACGGCACCATTTTTTCCAGCGCCAGCAATTGGTCTTCGCTCTGGTTGATCGAGATTTCGGCAATCTTCAGATCCGTCCGCAGATCGTCGATGGCGCGGTCGAGCTTTTCGGTATCGAGGCTCAGGATGACGTCGCCTTTGCGGACCTCGGCGCCGTGCGACACGGCCTTTTTAACGGTCAGCGAGTTCCATTCGTCGGGATTGACCGAAATCTCTCGCATCTTTTCGGCCGCAAACACGCCGTCCAGCGAGATCGTCACTTTGATCGGCTTGCGTTCGGCGGTGCAGGTTGCCCGTTTTTCTTTTTTCTTTTCATCCTTGGCCTTCTCCTCACTGACAGGTTTCGACTCTTTTGGGTCGGGCTCGGCGTCTTTGGCTTCGCCGTCGGGCAGGACCTTGTCGTTGGGCGATGCCGTCTCGGCGTTGTCCGCGGTTTTTTCGGGACCGTCGTCCGAAGGCGTTTCCGCGACGTCGGCCGGAGCGTCTTCGTCTTCCTCCGTCGCTTGTTCTTCCGACTGCGCGGCGGGTTCATCTTGAGGCTTGTCGGCCGCGTCATCGGCCCAAATCGGGCTGGTCGCCGTCAGAAATCCGACGAGCAGGAAGCACAGGAAGAATCGATTATAACGTGCCATTTGGCGTTCTACTCCTGAGGTGGGGTGCTCTTGGGAACAATAAACCATCTTACCTATTCTCCCTCGCGCAATGCCGCAGAGCAAGGGATTTCGGCCAGTTGGGGGATAACTGAGGCGTTTTTGTCCTCTACAACCCCCATCTCCTACCATTTTGCTGGTGAATTATAGCGAACTCGCCTTGTGGTGGCGGGCGGGTTTAGGTATTTCTACGCGACCTTACGCCCGATGGGTTGAACCCGGCTGCCCGGGGCGACGTACAAGAGCGTAAACGCGAATGCTACGATGACGCCGTCGCAAGGACGCATTGAGACGGAGGGCAGGTTACCGGCCTCCGTAACGACCTTATCTTTTTGAGAACAACGTCTTTTTGAAAACGACAACCCACGGAAAAGAGCCAGGGATGGCCAACCTCCGATCAAACAGCAACGTGCGACTTCCCCTGCGATTGGCGTCGTTGGCCATTTTGCTGACGATGGGCTCGTCGTCGTTGGCGCAGCAGATGCCGCCGGAGCCCCCGCTGTCGACCGAGCAGGTTGGTCCCTCGCCCAACTCGTCGTTGGCGGCCGCCACGCCGCCGGTGATGGTCGTCGACGTGCAGATCTCCGGCAACAAGACCTTGCCGATCGACAAAATTCTTCCGCACATTCGCACGCGGGCGGGCCGGCCGTTCGACATGGACGTCATCCAAGAGGACGTTCGGCGGCTCGACCGCACGCACCTGTTCGTCAACGTCAAGACCTACCACCGAACCGCGCCTGGCGGACGCATCGTGATCTTCGAGGTTGTCGAGCGCCCGATCTTGCGCGAGGTGTTGTTCGTCGGTTGCCGCGAGGTCAAGAAGAAGACGCTCTCGAAGGAGGCCGACGTCAAAGCCGGCGATCCGGCCGACCCCTATGCCATCGAGGAAGCGCGACGGAAGCTCGAAGACTTCTACCATAAGAAGGGCTTTTCGGCCGCCCGCATCACGATGCTCGAAGGCGACAAGCCCGACGACCGCCGTGCCATCTTCCTGATCAACGAAGGCAACAAGCAGCGCATTTGGAGCGTGAAATTCATCGGCAACACGATCGCCGACGACGGACGGCTGAAAACGCAGATCAAGTCGAAGCCTCCGTTCCTCTACCTGTTCAAGGGCGAACTCGACCGCAAGGAAGTCGACGAGGACATCCAGCGCCTGACGGCCTATTATCGCGGGCTGGGATTCTTCCGCGCGAGGGTGGGCCGGGAAATCGACTTCGACGAGAAGCAGAATTGGGCCACGATCACCTACGTCATCGACGAAGGTCCCCGCTACAAGATCCGGAATGTTTCGGTTGTCGGAAACACGAAGTATAAGAGCGAGGAACTGCTCGGCGAAATCCAGCTTAAGAACGACGAGTATTTCAACCAGACGAAGATGAACGCCGACGTGAGCGCCATTCAGGACAAGTATGGCAGCATCGGTTACGTGTTCGCCGAAGTGAACGCCAGCCCGAGGTTCCTTGAAGAACCCGCCCAGTTGGACCTGGTCTACAATCTGACCGAAGGCGATCGATACCGCGTCGGCAAGATCGACGTTCATATCAAGGCCGAATAACCGCACACGAAAATCACGACGATCCTCAACCCGCAGTCGTTCCAGCCGGGCGACAT